>NZ_JAALDU010000099.1 GCF_014145015.1 Dietzia sp. E1
AGCGGAATCCCTCACGCCCCATGAATCAGCGGGGCTAGGCGTGGTGTTGCAGAAGGCCGGCGCTTCCTCGTTGGCGATGATCACCCGCATGCCCTCCGCGTACACGAACTTGCCGGCCGCGAACGCGATCAGCAGGAACAGCAAGCCGAAGTGGAATACGATGTTGCCCACCTCGCGCGCATACCCGCGCTCCGCGGACAACTCGATGCTGCCCGACACGCGACCGTCCCCGTTGTTGCGACGGACCCGCCAGCCCTTGAGGCTCTTTTGGACCTGGTCCGCGGCCTGCTCCGGCGTGGCCGTGGTCCGGTACGCCGCATGATGCGGCAGGCGCGCAAGGTTACGCGGGGCGAGCGGCGGCCGGGCCTTGAGTTGTTTGACCAGATCAATCGACCGCGGTGTCAGGCAGCCCACCAGCGATATAAACAGCAACACGTACACGGCTGTGAACCACCAGCTGGAGAACACGTCGAACAGCTGGAGCTTGTCGAAGAACTCCCCCAGCCAGCCGTTGTCCGCGATGTACTGATTGACGTTTCCCTGGTTGAGGCTGCGCTGCGGCAGGAGTGCCCCCGGTATCGCCGCCACTGCCAGCAGAAATAGCAGAATCAATGCCGTGCGCATCGCGGTGAGAGTGCGCCATGAGTTCCGCAGGAACGCGGTGACCGGAGCCATCCTAGGCACTGATATGAGTCCCCTCTGCCGTTCCCGGTGCGACGAACCGGAACGAGGGGCAGCTTCGGTGGGGCGTCACCGGCTTCATAGCATCATCAGCACCGCTGTAGCACGCATAGTCACATCTGGAGATTGTCCTTCGCCGACCCCATTGATTCGGTGGGGGTTTGATGAAGGTCTGATCAAGATCAAGCATGCGATAGGCGCCAGTGGCAGACCTACGACGATGATTGAGGCCTTATGTTCACATCCGATTCTCGAGACGCCGGACCTGAAGGTGAGTCACCGACCACGCGCGCGACCACAGGGCTGCGGGCGATGGTCATCGAAGATGAGCGTGAGCTCGCCGATCTCATCGGTACCTATCTGACCCGCGAGGGCTTCGACATCACGATCGTTCACGACGGGCAGGATGCAGTCGACCTGATCCGGCAGATTGATCCCGACGTCGTCGTGCTAGACCTCGGCCTTCCGCGACTGGACGGCGTCGAAGTGTGCCGCCAGTTGCGCACCTTTTCCGATGCGTATGTCGTCATGCTCACCGCCCGCACCGAGGAGGTCGACACCCTCATCGGACTGTCCGTGGGAGCCGACGACTACATGACCAAACCGTTCAGCCCACGAGAGCTCATGGCCCGCATCCAAGTCATGCTGCGCCGTCCTCGATCGTCTACAGCCTTACGCTCCCCGTCCGCGGCCTCCGAACGCAGAGAGCTGCGAAGGATTGGGGCACTGGCGATCGACGTCGAAGGCCGCGCGGTCACCGTCGACACCACCCCGGTTCAGTTGACCAGGACCGAGTTCGACCTCTTGGCGGCACTGACGCGAGACCCCGGCTTGGTGCTGTCCCGGACGCAGTTGATCAGTGCCATCTGGGGGCCTGACTGGGTCGGCGACACGCACCTGATTGATGTCCACATCGCGCACCTCAGACGCAAGCTCGGAGACACTGCGTCCCGGGGCGCGTACATCCGCACCGTCCGCGGTGTCGGCTACCGCACCGGAGATGGTCAGTGAGCCGGATCGATCTGGGTGACAACGTGACGCGCCTCAAGCGGTGGTTCACCACTGCCACCTTCGGTACCCGGCTACTGGCGGCGCTCGCTTTTGTGATGATCGGTTTCGCAGTCAGTGCCTGGGTCGTCGCCGCAATACTTGCCCCCGGGATTTTCCACGAGCATCTGGAGATGGCCGGACTGTCACAGAACTCCTCCGAAGCAGCCCATATGGAGGAGGCATTCAACTCGTCAATGATGCTGTCTTGGTCGATCGCACTGGCGGTATCGGTGATCTTGTCGCTGGCTGTCAGCGGCTACATCGCCCGCCGCGTTCAACGATCGATCACCCCGGTCACCCGATCAGTCCAGCAGATCTCCGGTGGACAATACGACTCACGAGTGCACGAGCCGAGAATAGGTCGTGAATTCGACGATCTTGTCGTCAGCTTCAACGAACTGGCACGACGACTAGATGCCACCGAAACCACACGCCGACGGATGCTTTCAGATCTCGCACACGAGTTGCGGACTCCCCTGGCCACGCTCGAATCCCACCTTGAGGCGATCGAAGACGGTGTCCGTGCACTCGACGACGACACGCTGCGCATTCTGCGTACCGCGACTGGTCGGCTAGGCCGGCTCGCTCACGATGTCAGCGCAGTGTCCCGAGCCGAAGAACACCTCACGCGTCTCATCCCCATCGGTACCGACACTCGCAGCATTATCGCGGCCGCGATCGAAGCCCTGCGCCCCGAGTACTCGCACAAGAATGTGATGCTCCAAGCGCGTATTGATCAGGCAATACCGATCACTGTCGACAGTGATCGAATCAACCAGGTCCTGACCAACCTTTTGCACAACGCGCTCCGCCACACCGATTCAGGTGGGATGGTCACCGTCACCAGTCGCCTACACGAGGGGAACGTGGAGATCACTATCGCCGACACTGGAGAAGGCATCGCAGCGCAGCACCTCGACCACATTTTTGACCGCTTCTACCGCGTCGACACCGCACGCGACCGGGCACACGGAGGAAGCGGCATCGGACTCACCATCACCCGTGCACTCGTCGAAGCCCACGAAGGCCATATCCGCGTTCACAGTGACGGGCTCGGCCGCGGCGCCCGATTCACGATCTCCTTACCGCAGACCCCGGCTCATTCCAAGGGCTGACTCAGTTGGTCGCGATACCGTTTTGCCGGAGCCACTCGATGGGGTCGGCGCGCTCCCGTCCCTCGTTCAACCACACCTCGAAGTGCAAGTGTGAACCGGTGGAAAAGCCACGACTTCCCATGAGGGCAATCGTCTGTCCAGCCTGTATACGCTGGCCCGTGGACACGAGAACCTCTTCCATGTGTCCATAAACGGTCATCGTGCCCTCATCCGACAGCAGTCGGACCCAATTGCCGAACCCTTGCGCCGGGCCGGCATCGATGACGGTCCCGTCAGTGGCCGCCACGATCGGGGTTCCGATCGCGTTTGCGATATCGATGCCGCCGTGGAGCGAGCCCCAGCGTTGGCCGAACTCAGACGTGAGGGTCCCGACTGTCGGCATCGCTGCTGTTGGACGGCGCGCGGTCTCCTCGGCAACTTGTCGGCGAGCGTCGATTTCGGTGCCTGCCGCCAATGACGACACCATGGCGGCAGCGCTCTCCAGCGGGAGGTCGCCTTGCACCGCAACGGGCCCAGGCAGTTCAGCCGGGGGAAGGGCTATGTCTCCAGACTGGCCAGCAGGACTGATCGACTCCTCGTGCGCGATGAGGTGAATGTGCTCACCACCAGCTTCTGCGTGCTGGTCCACTAGAAAACTTATCGAGGACACGATGGCCCCGGCGGCGACCGTGACGACGACGACCTGATCATGTAACTCGGGCCGGGCGGAGGGTTGGCGATGCGTACCGCCACCTCGAGGGCGACCAGAACTCGCCCAGATGTCGACAGTTAAAGGGTGTGCCTTGCGGCGTGCACGTCTTCGCTCCACTGTCGCCGTGTCTCCCCTGCCGCTATACCGTGATGGTTTCGTGATGTGACTTTTGCTCGAACTTAGACGAGCAGAGTCCGCCGTCGCAAGAAGTGGGGGCCTCGTCACCCGTGTCGAAGAACGACCGGGAGCGGCCCCCACCAGCGTGCATCGTGCCTAGAGTCTCCCTCTGACCACAGCCTCTGGCAGCGTTCATCAAGCTGCCTGTTGCGAGTGTCAGGGACTACGTGGGCGACATGGGAAGGCCTTCGGAAGCTGGACGTCCTGACAGGCTTCACCCAGGTTCACCCCAACTGGCCGCGCACCAAATCAGCACCGCGTCAGCGACCGTCACGTCCGGGATCTTGATCAGACCTTCATCAAACCCCGACCGAATCAAGAGGTCAGCACAGCACAATCTCCAGATGTGACAGTGCGTGCGGCATTGGGGGACAAGTGGGGCGGGTCGCCAGCCGCCTCCCACCACGAAGAAGTGGACGAGCAGCTCGAGAAAGGGAAAGTGTCGCGATCACAAGATTTACAGATTTCCGGACGATTGTTGTTGCTCGCACGAGCGGTGGCCTTGTTGACGGTCAGCGCCCTCGGACTTCTCTTCACTTCGGCAGGGGTGCTGGTCCAGGACGGCACCAGTCTGGACGTCCACAGCTCGGCCGCCATCGCCCTTCATGTCCTCACCGGCGTGCTGGCTCTGGTTCTAGGGTGGCGCGCGTGGGCTACGCGGCGAGGTCGCTGGGCTGCAGTCGTCGCCCTCGTCCTGTTCGGGGCCACGTTCGCCCAAGCGAGCTTAGGGGGCAGTTCGACCTTGGCATTCCACATCGGCGTAGCACTGGTGCTCACGGTCCTGTGTACGTGGCTGGCCGCCTGGACTTTCGGTAGATCACTATACGAGGAGATCGAATGAGACTGCGCAGGACACTCACCGCCTCCGGCTCCACCGCCGCCCTGCTCCTAGCTGTGGGCTGCGCCGGGAACGACACGGGCGCGCCAGAACAGGCAGAGCAGCTCCAGACGGGCGAGAGAGCCGAGAAACAGGTCACGATGGCCGAGGTCCAGCAGAACGATTCGACCGACTCGTGTTGGACCGTGATCGAGAACATCGTCTACGACCTCACCGCGTGGGTCGACCAACACCCGGGCGGGCCGGACCGGATCGAGCAGCTGTGCGGCACAGACGGGACAGAGAGTTTCACCGACCAGCACAGTGGAGCGTCCCAGCCACAATCGCGGCTCGCCGAGTTCCAGATCGGCCAGCTCGCCGGGTGACCCGGCAGATATGCTTCCGATCCGCTCTGTGCGTCCCGGTCGGAGGCATGTGCCGGGCCCCGCTCCGGGGCCGCGCGCGTGGACTCAGCGAGGCCGTGAACGGGTTCGATTCGCTCCCCCCGCGACCTCTGCGGAAGACGAGAGCGCACCTCGCAAGCGTGACATGACAACACGACAGAAGAACCGTGGGCCGCAATCGGTGGTACTGCCAGCAGTCGACCTCAGGATGGGCGGGGTTACCCGAAATCAACCGCAGTCAACGCCTTCCCGGCGGTGGCTAAATAGTCACCCCGTCGGCCGTGCGCTTGGTCGAATGGTGTCGTCATTGGGCGCAGGAATACTGCTGTACACCAGTTTCCCGCCTCTATCCTTGTGGTTTCTCGCCCCGGCCGGTCTTGCCATTTTGGTCCTGTCGATCCGAGGGATCAGCGTGCGCGGCGCATTCGGATTGGGATACCTGGCTGGTCTCGGGTTCTTCGTACCTTTACTGCCCTGGGTGGGGGTTTATGTCGGCGCTGTCCCCTGGCTAGCATTAGCGGCGCTACAGGCCGTGGCAGTCGCTGTCTTCGCTGGGGCCACCGCACTGGTGGCGCGGCTGCCCGGGGCTGCACTGTGGATCGCGTGCTGCTGGGTGGCCACCGAAGCCGTTCGAGCGCGCCTGCCCTTCGGTGGGTTTCCCTGGGGCCGGCTGGCGTTCGGTCAGACTGATGGACCATTGCTGGCGATCGCTCAGATCGCTGGGGCGCCAGGGGTGAGCCTGTCCGTTGCACTGGTGGGCAGTGCAACTGCTGCAGTGGTCGTCGGACTTGCTCGGCGCTCCGCCTGGCGCTCGGTGTTGCTACTCGGGGCGGTGCTTGTGACCGCCTCTGCACTCGGCCCGATACCCGTCTCTACCGCACCAATCACCACCCCCTCTAAAACGGTTGCCCTAGTCCAGGGCAACGTGCCCCGACTCGGTCTGGATTTCAACGCGCAACGGCGCGCTGTACTGGACAATCATGTGGCTCGTACCGACGCTCTCGCCGCCGAGGTCGCAGCGGGGGTGAAGCCCGCACCGGATCTGGTGATCTGGCCGGAGAACGCATCAGACATCGACCCGTTTCGCAATGCCGACGCTGCAGAACAGATCGATGCGGCCACAGAGGCGATCGGCGCTCCGATCCTTGTGGGGGCGGTGGTGTCCACTGGCTCCGGTACCACCCGAAATACAGCGCTGGTGTGGGAGCAAGGAACAGGACCTGGCGATGCGCACGACAAAAGACGCCTGGTTCCATTTGGTGAATATCTGCCAATGCGATCGATCGTGAGCAAGCTCTCGCCTTATGCCGCGCAGGCGGGCAACTTCGTGCCCGGTAACGGCGATGGTGTGGTGACCATCGATGAGACACCGCTCGCTGTGGCCACCTGTTATGAGGTCGCGTTCGATGATCTGGTGGCCGAGTCGGTTCGGTCGGGGGCGCAGTTGATCGCGGTACCAACGAACAATGCAACCTTCGGCGATACCGACATGACCTATCAGCAGCTGGCGATGTCGCGGCTGCGCGCTGTCGAACACAACCGCACGGTGGTGGTAGCGGCCACCAGCGGTGTCAGCGCGATTATCGCGGCGAATGGCGATGTCCTCGAGCAGACCGAAATGTTCACTGCCGATGCCCTCGTCGCACAGGTCCCGCTCAATACCGAGTTCACACTTGCCACCCGATTACGTTCAATTCCTGAACTCATCATCACGGTCACCGCAGTATTCGCGATGCTGGTGGGGTGGATTGCTAGCCGCCGTCGGCGGGGCTGAGATCCCCGGCCATGAGTGCGCGCCGATATCGGGAGCGGACCCGTCGTCGGCCGGGCCGGCTGCAGGCGCTCAACGTGAGCATGTCGGGCAGGGCGCCGAGGGCGAGAAATTGATGAGCTCCCGCGAGGTAAGGGCGAGAGCCAGCTCGAGGATTGGACTCAGTAATCGAGCCTATTTCTCGGACGTAGACGCCGTCGGCGTTCAGCCTCAAATCTGGTGCCGTAGCGATCACGAACGGTCATCGTTACGAGGCGGTCATGGGCCACTGCCTCCGTGGCCGCATCCACCTCAGCAATATGACCGGATACGACATCAGGATCGATATCCCTGTCACCAGGTCCCACAGCACCGTCGCCTAGGCTGCCTTGCTCGTCGTTGCCCTGGCTACGTTGGCGGCGCCGCTCCCGGATTTCACTCCACAGAAAGTAGCCAAGCCCAATTGGCGCTAGAACTCCGAATGCAAGCCATTGAAGCCCATAGGACAGGTACGAACCCGCCTCGACTTCCGGTATCGGAGTTGGCTCGAGTGATCCTGGTTGACCTCCGGGGAGCTGGAGATGATAGCCAGCAAGATCGAGATCCAGAACCCGACCGATCGTCGAGGTTTCAATGGAGCGCACCATGTGACGATCGTGCAGAACTATCGGTTCGGCCGGGGTGTCGGTGGGCATTCTGAGCCTGGCGGTGATGGTCACTGGATCGGCTACCGCGGCCGGGTAGGTCGGCACCGTGTTGTTCTCGCCAACGCGAACCCATCCACGATTAATAAGCAGATCATCGCCGCCCTCGGTCCGAAATGCGGTGAGAACTTGGTAAACCTGTTCCCCGTCGACAGCTTGCTGCCGCAAGAGCACTTCGTCTTCGGGCAGATAGCGACCGGTTACTGTGACCCGATGCCACTCGGATTCGTCCAACGGCGCGTCCCGCGCCGTCAATTCCGTCAACGGCACTGGATCGGCTTCGACGCTGTGAAGAAGTTGGGAATTGCGCGTCTTCAAATCCTCGTTCTTGCCTAACTGCCATGGCGCCAACAGTGTGAAGCACGTATAGACGAACAGTGCGACGGCGATGAAGGAAATCAACCACCCCGGCGTCATCACGCGAAAGACCCTCTGCACGCCGTTCACGGTAGGCGGTGATGGCAAGACGGTCGGCATCGGGGCCCTCCTGTCGGCACCAGCTCCGGCGATCATTAATCGTGCCCGCCTCCCGCCACTGTCGGCAGGGATGGTTCCGATCCGGCGAGATCAGCGTGTTGCGTGCCGAATTGTGGCATCCGGGCCTGGATCGGAAGTGTCGAGCAGCAGGTCGTTGTCTACGTCCTCAGATGACGACGCCGTTCGCGGCCAACCATGACACCGAGTCGATCCACTGGCCGGCGGGATTCTGTACGCCGAAGTGCACATGCGGACCAGTCGAGTAGCCACGGTTACCGACTTCACCGATCACCTGGCCGGCGGTGACCTGCTGGCCTTCGGTGACGTAGTTGGCATTGTTGTGGCCATACTCCAAGAGATAGCCGTCATCGGTCTTGATGCGAATCCATAACCCATAACCGGAAGCGGGGCCGGAGGCCACGACCGTGCCGGACTTGGCTGCATACAAGGGTGTGCCGATCGGCGCAGCGATGTCGGTGCCATTGTGGTTAGCGCCCCACCGCGAGCCGAAGCCAGAGGTGATCGTTCCATCAGTCGGCCTGTGAGCTTGGCTGGCGACCGAAAACGCCGAAGACGACGACTGAGCAGTATCGAATCCGAGCGCCTGGCTCAGCCCGGGGGCCTGACTTGCATACTGGCGGACCGCGTCAGCTCCGATGCCATAGCGGGCGGCAGCCTCTTCGACCATCTGTCCGACGTGCTCGGGATCAGACGATTGGGCAGCGGCCACAGGGGCGACACTAAGCGCCGCGCCACCGGCGATTGCGGCGCCAGCCAGCGTGGTGGCGGCGATCCGGCCCACTCCCCTGGATCGGTTGGCGCGATGACGCCCACCAGCAGAGATGCGGTGGCCCACACCAAGCGAGTCCATGAGATCGGCGAACGGAACGCTCTTGGAGGAGCTCGACATGATTGATTCCTTCAACTTAAGCGATGGTCGCAGCTTCATACCGACGACCACTGGAGACTCCCGAAAAGGTAACAGTTGCATATCGTCCTGTCACGGAGAGTTTCCTGAGAATCCAGAAATCAGCAGTTCATACGCCATTTGTTATTCATCTACGGCATCGCCCGACCGTTACCCCGACGTGATTTTTGGTTCGAACGCGGGCCGGCCGGAGCCACCCCGCAATCGTCCCGGGTGACTAAACCGCGATCAACGCAAGCAGGATCAAGGTCCTTACTCCTGCCCCCTCCTCGTACCCGCCGCACGTGTGATGTCGATCGCTGCTGCCGCAGACTCATCGGGACAGTCGGTCTCCACCTGCACAGTAGAAAAGAAGAAGCCGTACCGATCCTGAAGCAAGTTGGAGGCGGATTGGAGAACGATCTGCGGATCGGCGCTTGCGGAGGTGCGCAGGTGGCCGGAGAACACGAAACGTCCACTGGTTAGTGCCCAAGCATGGGCATGATGGACGTCTTCCACCCCATCTATCGCTGCCAGGTCTTCAGTCACGTCAGACAGGTAGACCTCGTCGGGTGTGCCCTCCATGAGCAGATGGGTGGCGTCGCGCAGGATGCTCCAGCTTGCCCATACAAGCACGAAGCCGAACGCCAAACCGAGCAGCGGATCGATCAGCAAGAACCCGGTGAACTTGATCACTAGTGCGGTGACGATGATGAGCAGGCTGCCGACGAAGGTCTGGATGATGTGCCACAACGCGCCACGAACGTTCATGTCGCTGCGGCTTTGTTTCCAGATCAGGCTCAGGGCAACGATTTCGGTAAGCAAGCCTCCCGCGGCTGCCCACAGCATGGGCGTCGTGGGCAGGTCAACCGGAGCATTCATGCGCATGGCAGCCATCACGATCACCACCATCGCCATGATTAGCAGGAAACCGCCATTGACCAGCGCGCCTACGATCTCGGCGCGGTACCAGCCAAAGCTGCGATTTTCGTCTGCGGGGCGGCGGGCGAGTCGAGCAGCGAAGATGGCGACTAGGACACCACCGACCGCCGAGAAGGTGTGAAAAGCGTCCGAGATCACCGCAACCGAGCCGGTCCACAGCCCGATCGCCAACTCGATGACGAAGTAGATTCCCGTCAGCCAAGCCGAGATAGCCATGCCCCACCCACGAGCCTGCACCTGCCCGTGTCCACCATGCCCATGCGCCATGGGGGTCTCCTTTTTTGCACTCGGAATCCGGTTCTCGTGTCAGCTGCACACTGTGCATCGGTCTCGCGGTGCCCACAGCTTCTCTTGGGAATCTTGATCAGACCTTCATCGAACCCCGACCGAACCAATGGGGTAGGGGCGGCACAATCGTCCGGTGTGACTGTGCATGCAAGAGTGGTGCTGATGCTGTGATGACGACGAATGTGTTCGGCAAGGGTGCGCAGCCCGGTAGCTGGGGCAGACGGGCAAGATGCCAACTGGCCGCAGTGGTGGTGAGTTCGCTTGTACTTACTGGCTGCGCTAGCGGCACTGATGCCGTCGCTTCAGGTGAGACGTTCGATTTTGTCAGCCCGGGCGGCCAGATTGAGATCTTCTATGATCCGCCGGCGGACCGCCAGAAGATCGCGCCGATGTCTGGCCCGGAAGTAGTAGATCCGGAGGCCACTGTGGCGGTCGCAGACTTTCCTGGCGAGGTGGTGCTGATCAACCTGTGGGGTCAGTGGTGTGCTCCCTGCCGGACGGAAACCGACGACCTGCAGCGACTACAGGACAAGTACCAGGCGCAAGGGTTCACCAATCTCGGCGTCAACTTGCGCGACCCGAATCGGCAAAAGCCTGTCGACTTCATCAAGGACAACGGGGTCACCTATCCCTCAATTTGGGACCCATCGCAGGCCGCGGTGGCAGCGCTACATGGTTTCCCCACCTCGGTGGTGCCAGCGACACTGATTCTCGACAAACAGCACCGAGTCGCTGCGGTATATCTAGCAGAGGTCACCGACACCCAGTTGGAGCCGGTCATCGAGAGACTGCTGGCCGAGCCTGCTGAAAGCGACGCTGCATGAACACGGTGCTGATCGCGCAATCCATTGGCCAGACGTTCCAACAAACAGCTGCTTCCGGGCCTCTACTTCTCGCGTTGGGAGCATGTGTCCTTGCGGGACTCGTCTCGTTCGCCTCGCCGTGCGTAGTCCCGCTCGTGCCCGGGTATCTGGCATATATGGCCAGCATCGTGGGTGCAGAGCGCCCGGCGGTGACCGTGCAGGCCGCCGAGCAACGCCGCGCCGAAGCCAGCACGCTCACTCTTGAACAGCAGCGTCAGCGGGTGTCATCGCGACGACGAGTCGTCCTCGCCGCGGTGCTATTCGTTGCTGGATTCACGGTGGTCTTCGTGCTGCTGTCGGCGATGGTGCTGGGCACCGTGCAATACCTCGCCCCCCAGCAAGAATTGCTGCAGCGGCTCGGCGGTGTGGTGACCATCTTGATGGGTCTGGTGTTCATCGGGGCCATACCCGCCCTCCAGAGGGACACTCGAATGCAGCCGAAAGCGCTTTCCACCTGGGCGGGCGCGCCGCTACTTGGCGCCGTCTTCGCCCTGGGATGGACGCCGTGTCTCGGACCGACGCTGGCAGCGGCGTTGTCGGTGGCCGCCGGAACCGGACTCGACGCCGCACGCGGAGTACTGCTCATCGTGGCGTACTGCCTGGGGCTCGGACTGCCATTTATCGTGGTGGCCTTCGGTTCGACGAGAGCCATCCGCACGGTGGGCTGGCTGCAACGACACACGCGAACGATTCAGATCGTCGGCGGCATCATGCTCATTGTCGTCGGAATCTTGCTGCTCAGCGGCATATGGACGCAGTTCGTGTACTGGCTCCGCGACTTCGCCGTCTCAGACACCACTTTGCCGATCTGACAGTGCTCCGATGGTCTCTCCTAACTCGAGTCGAGTCTGTCTGTCCGAAAAGAACCTTGATCGGATCTTGACGAAACGATGACCCAGATCTCGCATTTCGCCCCGCAGAATCGAGTTTCTAATACAGGCAAGGAGTTGAGTCTGATGGGGTGGTTTTACGGTATGAACTGGATCGACATCGTCCTGTTGATCGCGTTCGTACTCGGTTTCTGGGCGATGGTTCTGGCCTTGACGACCAGTCTTTTCGGAGGGCATCGGCACCTACGCGGGTCTCACTCTCCTGCTACTGGGGTCGTCTCTTCCGGTATCTCTTTCGGATCTCACGTAGGGACCGCGACTTCGCGAAACGCCGATCATGATGAACGCTGACGCCACGGGGCGGGCAGGTGCGCTAAGACGTGCGCCGCGCGTGCTGGTCTCCCGCCGGTCTTTCTTGGCCGGATCGCTTCTCGCCGGCGCCGGCGCTCTGACTGCATGTTCTGGTTCCGGAGCAGCCACGGGCAGTCCCGTGGGAGCCTCGTCAGATCTCGTGAGGCGGCTTGAGCAGGAGCGACGCTCCCCCGGCCAAACGGTGGTATCTGCGCAGTTGACCCCCCGTCCGGTCGACGTTGATCTGGGTGGCCGAGTCGTCTCAACGTGGGGATACGACCAACAATTGCCAGGCCCACTGGTGCGGGCCCAAGCTGGAGAGCGGCTGCAGATCACCGTGGACAACCAGCTGCCCCAGGAGACCAGCGTGCACTGGCACGGGATCGCCATGAGCAACGACATGGACGGGGTTCCCGGGTTGACGCAGGACCCGATCGCACCAGGCACCACGTTCACCTACGACTTCACCGCCCCAGACCCGGGCACGTACTTCTACCACTCACATTCGGGTCTGCAACTCGATCGGGGCTTGTACGGAGTGGTGATCATCGATGATCCGGGCGAGCCCGGCGACTACGACCATGAATGGCTCGTGGTCCTTGACGACTGGGTCGACGGGACCGGTCGGACCTCCGACGATGTCGCCCGTGATCTGGGCATCGGTGCCGACACCGCAGATGCCGGGATGCAGGGGATGGACCACGACATGATGGACATGCACGGGGGTGAGGGGTCGATGATGTCCCCCATCCTCGGCAGCGCCGGGGATGTCACCTACCCGCACTTTCTGATCAATGGTCGACTCCCTGTCGACCCCTACGTTTGGAGAGCGGCGGGGGGCCAACGCGTGCGCATCCGGTTCGTCAATGCCGGCGCCGACACCGCGTTCCGGGTAGCGCTTGGCGGGCACCGGATGACCGTCACTCACACTGACGGCTTTCCCGTGCTTCCCGAGGACACCGATTCCCTTCTGATCGGCATGGGTGAACGGTTCGATGTTATGGTCACGCTCGGCGACGGCGTGTTCCCGTTGTTCGCTCAGCCCGAAGGCAAGGATGGCCACGCGCAGGCCCTTGTACGTACAGCAGCGGGCGATCTCCCGACAAATTCCCGACCAGTCGAAGTGGACCGGCGTCCGCTATTGGGTACCGACTTATCCCCCAGCGAGGCAGTGCGTCTGTCTAACCGAAGTCATGATCGGTACCACAGTGTTGACCTGGGCGGGACGATGTCGCCGTACCGGTGGACCCTCAACAGCCAAGTCCACCCGGATTCGGTGCCGCTGGAGGTCAACAGTGGGGAGCGGGTGCGGATGCGGATGCGGAACATGTCCGACATGTTCCATCCGATGCACCTGCACGGACATACGTTCGCGCTCGCGGACAGCGGGCTTCGCAAGGATACCGTCACGATTCGGCCGATGCGCACTATTGAGATCGAGTTCGACACCGATAATCCTGGCCAGTGGGCGTTGCACTGCCACAACGCCTATCACCAAGAGGCCGGGATGATGACCACTCTGTCTTACCTCGCCTGACCGGCAAGGTAATCCACTCGCGGGCCCGAAAGTCCGCAGAAGAAAGGGAACCCAGATGAATCGAAAGAAGCTTGTGATGACCGCCGCTGCCGCCGCGGTCCTGCTGGGGCTGTCCGCCTGCACCAGCGACGAGACCGACACGGCCAGCGAGACCACGACCGCCGTCGAGACCACTGCGACCAGCGGGAGTTCGACCACCGAGCAGGCAGAGGAATCAGCTCAGCATTCCGAGGCTGACGTGATGTTCGCCCAGATGATGATCCCCCACCATGAGCAAGCCATCGAGATGAGCGACATCATCTTGTCCAAGGATGATGTCCCCGCCGACGTCACCTCGCTGGCCGAGGAGATCAAGGCGGCCCAGGGGCCCGAGATCGCGCAGCTGACCGACTGGCTTGAGCAGTGGGGCGAGCCGACGCAGCCCGAAGGCATGGACATGGACATGGGCGGTGACCATGACATGGCGCAGATGGAGGGCATGCTCTCCGATGAGGACGTGCAGCAGTTGTCCGACGCTCCCGGCCCTGAGGCTGCCGAGTTGTTCCTTAACCAGATGATCGCCCACCACGAAGGTGCCGTGGCCATGGCCGAAGACCAGGTGGAGAACGGCACGTACCCGCCGGCTGTCGATCTGGCGCAAACCATCATCGACACCCAGCAGCAGGAAATCGACACCATGCGGCAGTTGCTTGACCCCATGTAGAAAACGAAGCCTTGTATACCCGGCGGGGTCGATGGCAGTCCGACCCCGCCGGAGACCGTCTGGGCATCAACACATTTTCTTGTCCCTGCCAGAAACGAGATACGCATTCATGCTTTCGCACCGAAAGCGGGCCTGGGCCTCAATAGCCATCCTTGCATCGGCTCTCATCGCGACCGCGTGTTCGAGCCCGCAGCAGACGCCAGCACCCGAATCCGGGGACGCCTCATCGACGGTCGGCACCGCATTAACACCCGCGCTTGACCATGTGCACGGACTCCACCTCGATGCTGAGGGCAGGGTGCTGGCCGGCACGCATACGGGGCTTTTCGTCCTCAACCCCGATGGCGCGACCACCCGCGTCGGCGACGCCGACGACGACTTCATGGGGCTCACAGGCGCGCCCGGGACGGATAACCTCTACGCCTCGGGCCATCCTGGCCCGTCAAGCTCCGCCCCCAATCCTCTCGGACTCATCGAGAGTGTCGACGGCGGCCAGTCGTGGGCGACGAAATCCCTCTCCGGCGAAGTCGACTTTCACGCCCTGACCACTGACGGAAACACCCTTGTCGGACTCGACACCGCCAACGGAATTCGAACGTCCACCGACTCGGGCGTCAGTTGGACCGACGGCATCGAGATAGCCGCGAGAGCATTGGCGATTACCGACGAGGGCATCTGGGCCACAACCGCAGGAGGCCTACAACTCAGCACCGACATCGGGCGCACATTCGCATCAGTACCAGCTGCTCCCGAACTCCTGCTGATATCTGCAGCCGAAGACGGCACCCTCTGGGGGATCGATACCGACGGCACCGCCTGGCGCAAGAACGTCAACGACGATGAGTGGCAGCAGGGACCAGTTGTCGGTGATGTCGAAGCCATCATCGCCGCGGACCAGGACACTGCCTACGCTGCTGATGGACGGTCATTTCATACATTAACGATTCCCTGAAACGTCGTCGGCGGCGCAAACCAAGGCCGACCGAAGACGGAATGGAAACTACCGGTCAGAACGCATACGAACTCGAGGGAGAAGTGGTGAGGAAAGAAGCGATGCTCGCAGGCGGAGCCGCACCAGAGCGCACACCGGCGAAACGGCTTGCCTCGGTCGCGGTGGCCTTGGTGGCCGCAGTAGGACTGAGCGCGTGCACGATCGGGGACACCGAGGACGCCTCGACGGCCGCTGCACCGAAAGAAGCCCCCGCCGCTGCGGCCGTCATTCACACCTCGTTCGAAGATGGGACAGTGGCCGCGACGCCGCGGGAACCGATCGTCTTGGATGTGACAGACGGTGCGTTCGACGATGTCACGGTCACAAACGAAGAAGGCCGCGAGGTCGAAGGCGAGTTCAACGCGGAACGCTCCCAGTGGCGCACCACCGAGACTCTGGGCTACAACCGGGATTACTCGATCGAGGCGAGCGCTACTAACGACGACGGTGAGACGATTACAGACTCGTCCTCGTTCAGCACCGTGGTCCCGAACTCGACCACCAGCGCGAGCCTGGTGACCGGTCAGGGCCACACGGTAGGTATCGCGCAGCCGGTCGCGGTGCGTTTCGAGTCCGCCGTCGGCGACCGTAAGGCCGTCCAGGACGCCATCGAGGTCACCACGACCCCCGCCGTCGAAGGAGCCTTCTACTGGGTGTCGCCCTCGGAGGTTCGCTGGCGCCCCGCCGAATTCTGGGCACCGGGCACCGAGGTCGACGTCGACGTCAACATCTACGGCACCGATATGGGCGAAGGCCTTTACGGAGCCCAGGACGCAAACAGCAACTTCACGATCGGCGACGAGGTCATCACCACGATCGACGACAACACCAAGACAATGACGACCCGAATCAATGGCGAGGTCGTCAGCAGTAGCCCGGTCTCACTAGGAAAGGCATCGACACCCACCCCGAACGGCACCTACTACATCGGCGACCGATACGAATCG
>NZ_JAALDU010000100.1 GCF_014145015.1 Dietzia sp. E1
CGCCGGCCCTGGCTCGACCCCCGACCACAAGCCACCCACTGGCTCCGACGCGCCCGACGCCTGGCCGCCGAACGCGCCGCCAACACCACCACACCCCCACCCACAACCGGCCACCCCACCACCGACACCGACCCACCGCCCTTCTAGACGGCGCCGGCCGTCAGCGGTGCTTGAGAAGAACGGCGCGGATCCCCTCGTGGAAGCCGTCGCGCAAGCGGACGCGCTGCGCCTCGGTCAGAGTGAACTCATTGAGCATCTGGCAGGCGAACTGCAGCAGCGGACGGTCGATCGCCGGGGGAAGCACCCCACCGGACAGCAGGTGGGCCTCGTCGCGCTGCTGCTCGGTCGCGGCCTGCTCGTACCACCAGGTGGCGTACTGCTGACCCACGTCGAAGGGGGTCTGCTCACCGGAGGAGGTCCACACCTCCTCGGGCAGCGGCACGAACTTAGACCGCAGTGGGCGACGGTGAGGGGCCATCATCGACGGGTTAGGCCTCGAGGACCCGTTCGCCGGCCCACCCGCGGCCGAGGACTTCTGGACCGACCCGGCGTGATCGGCGGGCGAAGCCGAAGTCTGCGGCGTCGGGCCCGGCTTGGGGGCCAGGTCCGCAGGCGTGACCACGGTCGACTCCTCCGGCTGCGGGGCAGGCGTCGCGGCCCCCTCCCCGGGCGGCCCGGCCTGCGCCTCCGGACCGTCGTCTTCACTCTCGATCCGGGCGGCGCATCCCTGCTCGTCGGCGGCCAGTTCCTCGGCGTCGGCGGCGAACTCCTCGTCAGCGATCGTCAACCGGGTCTCGTCGGCGACGGAGGTCGCGGCGGCGCGGTCGGCCCGCAGGTCCACCTCCATCAGGTCCACCGACTCGTGGGTGTCCGGGTCATGCCCGTCTTCGCCCGGATGGGCGGGCGTGGCCGCCGGCGTTCGCACCTTGGGCGGTATCGGCCCCTCGAGGACACGGATCTGCATGGCGTCGTGGAAGTCGGTGCGGGGGTCGAGGACCGTCGTCGTGTCGCAGGCGTGACGCAGTGCCGACGAGATGGAGTCCCAGCCGAACCCCACCAGATGCATTCGTACGCCGGCGTCCACGGCCACCCGGACTCCCGGGATCATGTCGGCGTCGCCGGTGACCAGCACCATGTCCGAGCAATGCCCCTTGTACGCGGCCTGGATCATGTCCGCGACGAGCAGGGTGTCGACGGCCTTCTGGGTGCGGCGTTCGCCCCACTCGATCAGCTGACCGGCGCGCAATTGGACACCTTCGATAACGCGCAGGGTGCGTTGATACCGGTGCGGACCGGAGTCCGGGATGCCGTCGTACCAGTTCTGCCGCTGTACTGGCTGGTCCACGAGGCTATGGGCGACCTGGTCTAAACGGTGCACGACCGTGGCGAGTGATATCTCCAGCTGACCTCGCGCACCCTCCTCCCAGGAGTTGTAGAAACTTGCCAGTAGATAGGACGTATCCACTAGGACGAGTGTCCGTTCAAGCATGATGACCACTACCTGTTCTGTCTGTTTACGTTGACTTCAAGCATGCCGCAGGTCGGCTAGCCCCGCAGGGTCCGCCGCCGTTCACCGTCAGGAGCTTCACCATGTCGCACCCCGCCACCACTTCAACCGATCTGACCGGAAGGGTCGTGCTGGTGACCGGCGCAGCCCGAGGCCAGGGACGAGCCCACTGCGAGGCCTTCGCCGCCGCGGGCTGTGACGTCATCGCGCTGGACCTGTGCCGGGACATCGACACGGTCCCCTACCCCATGGCCGAGCCGGCGGACCTCGAGGCCACCGCCGAGGCGGTACGGGCGCTGGGGCGGCGTTGCGTGACGGGCATCGTCGACGTCCGCGACCTACCGGGGATGCAGGAAGCCGTCGACGCCGGGGTCGCCGAGCTGGGCGGCCTGGACTTCGTGGTGGCCAACGCCGGCGTCTCGCCGCAGCCCACCGCCACCTGGGAGCGGTCCGAGGAGGAGTGGGACAGCACCATGGACATCAACCTCAAGGGCACGTGGATCACCACCAAGGTGGCGATCCCCCACATCCTGGCGACCGGCCGCGGCGGCTCGGTGGTACTTATCAGTTCGATGGTGGGCCTGCGCGGCGGCTCGTTCACCGGGAGCTACGCGACCTCGAAGTGGGCCGTCCGCGGCCTGGCCAAGGCACTCGCCGGGGAGCTGGGCTTCTCCAACGTCCGCTGCAACTCCATCCACCCGGGCAACGTCCGTACCCCGATGATCGACAACCCGTCGATGATCGAGATGATGTCCGGCGGCAAGGGCACCACGCTCGAGGACACGGCGGAGACCTACAGCAGCATGACCCAGATGCCCCAGCCGTGGGTCGAGCCGTCCGCGATCGCGTCCATGGCCCTCTACCTGTGCAGCGACATGGGCGCCGGCATCACGGGCGCCTCGATCCCCGTCGACCTGGGCGGTAGCGAGAAGTTCGGCCTCTGAGCCCGATCGATCCCGGAACACGACGAAGGCCCGCCCCTCGACCGGAGGGGCGGGCCTTCGTGTGCGGCCGGGCGGAGAGCCCGGCCCGGGAGGTCAGGCGGCCTCGGGCTCCGGCATCGTCGGACGCGGCACGCTGACGGTCGAGCCGGTGGCGGTCCACACCAGGGACCAGAAGATGTCGATGACCGGCTGGATGGCCCGCAGGAAGATGTCGTTGGCGTTGCTCATGGTGTGTCCCCTCGGTTGTCGTGCTGTGCGTACTGGGTCGTACCGCGGTAGGCGCTGTCGTATCCGTGATCCCCACGCGACGACCTCTATGTCGTCGCGAACCCGCTCGACGTTACACAACCGTGACATCAACTGGGATATCGTCGGCGTTCCGCGCAGGCCACGGCGTTACCGAGGTCCACTAAGCGATCTGAGGCGGCGCAGACGACGGGTCACCGGGGCCGGTTCAGCCGACACCATTTCTGTGACCCACGCAACCGGACTTACCTACGCGACCGTAAGTTACGGTACCGTAGCTTCCATGGCAATCACCGACATCCCTGAGTTCGCGCATCTCACCGAGGACGACGTCGAGGCACTCGGCGCCGAGCTCGAGCAGATCCGTCAGGACATCATCGGTTCCCTGGGCGAGCGGGACGCCGCCTACATCCACGACACGATCCGCTTCCAGCGCGGCCTCGAGGTCGCGGCGCGCGCGTTGCTCCTCGTGGGCTCGCGCAACCGTACCGCCTGGGCGGTCGGCGCGGGAGCGCTCGGCGTCGCCAAGATCGTCGAGAACATGGAGCTCGGACACAACATCATGCACGGGCAGTGGGACTGGATGAACGACCCGGAGATCCACTCCACCACCTGGGAGTGGGACATCGTCGGCACGTCGGAGCACTGGAAGCAGACCCACAACTACCTGCACCACAAGTTCACGAACATCGTGGGCATGGACGACGACGTGGGGTTCGGCCTGCTGCGCGTGACCCGCGACCAGCGCTGGAGCCCGTTCTTCTACGGCAACCTCGCCTACAACGCGGCCCTGGCGCTGCTGTTCCAGTGGGGTGTGGGCATCCAGCACCTCGAGCTCGGCAAGGTCGCCATGGGACGCGACGACCGCGGGGAGACCAAGCGCAAGCTCAAGCTCTTCGCCAAGAAGGCGTCCGGTCAGCTCCTCAAGGACTACGTGCTCTACCCGGCACTGTCCGGCAAGGGTTGGAAGTCCACCGCCACCGCCAACCTGCTGGCCAACGGCATCCGCAACGTGTGGACCAACGCGGTGATCTTCTGCGGACACTTCCCCGACGGCGCGGAGAAGTTCACCAAGAAGAACGTGCAGGAGGAGACACAGGCCGAGTGGTACCTGCGGCAGATGCTCGGCTCGGCCAACATCACCGGCGGTCCGATCATGGACTTCATGTCCGGCAACCTCTCGTACCAGATCGAGCACCACATCTACCCGGACATGCCGTCCAACCGACTGTCCGAGGCGTCGCTGCGCGTGCGCGCCGTGTGCGACAAGTACGACCTGCCGTACGTGGCCGGCCCGCTGCCGGTGCAGTACGCCAAGACCTGGCGCACCATCGCCAAGCTGTCGCTGCCCAACCACATGCTGCGCGCCACGGCGGACGATGCGCCGGAGACACATTCCGAGCGGATGTTCGAGGACCTGCCCACCCCGCTGCCCGCCCCGGAGGGCAAGCGAGCGGGCCTGAAGACCGCGCTGAAGCACCACCGCGCGCGCCGGCGGGCGCGCAAGGTCGTCGCCGTGGCCTGACGAGGCCTGCGACCCAGTCACGACCGGCAACGCCCCGGCACCGCGATCCGGTGCCGGGGCGTCGCTGATTCCGGCGCCCTGCGGTGTGGGTCGGCTATAGGCTTGCGCAGGAGTCAGCGGGACGGTTACGCGTACCGGCGCTACAGCGGTCGAGCCGGTCACCGGACACAAGACGACGACGGGAGCCCCCATGGAGGACCGGCGGATGCTCATCGCCGATTCCGCGATCGAGGTCGTGGCGAGGGACGGTGTCCGTGCCCTCACCCACCGCGCCGTGGACTCGGAGGCGGGACTGCCCTCCGGCTCCACCTCCTACTACTGCCGTACCCGCGCCCAACTGCTCACCCTGACCGTGGACCGGCTCACCTCACTGCTGCGCGGGTTCGTCGAGGTCTCGGGCATCCAGGACCTCGCGTCGTCCAACGCCGACGAGGTGCTGTCGACGCTCACGCGCATGGTGGACGGGCTGCTGGAGGACTACCGCGGTGAACTCGCGGCCCGGTCGGCGCTCATCGTCGAGCTGGCCGGCAAGGCCGACACCACCGACCTCGTCGCCTCTCTCCTCGACCCCAGCGACCTGGTGGGCGCGCTCGACGCCGCCGGGCTCCGCGATCCCGCCACCGCCGCCCTCGACCTGCTCACGGTGTACGAAGGCCTGCTGTGGGAGCGCACGGTCGGACGCCTGGCGGGCGCCGAGGTCGACGCCAAGCACGACGCCGAGCTGCTGGGAGCGGTGCTCGCCCGCCACGAGCACCGCGGCCCCCGCAACCTGTTCGGCCTGCGGCGCTAGCGGGCCCCGCCACCGGC
>NZ_JAALDU010000101.1 GCF_014145015.1 Dietzia sp. E1
ACGAGCATGATCCAGAACAGCCGTCGGAACTGCCCGACGTGGTCTGCGTGCCCCGCATGACCGCCGTGGTCTTCATGACCGGCGTGATGCTGTCCGGTGTGGCCGTGGCTGGCCGCGTCGTCAGCTGCGCCCGGGTGATGATGTTCGGCTACCGAGGTGGCCATCTCGTCGGGGCGGCCGGCCGAACCGTCACCGGGTCCGCCGCGGCGATCATGGTGGTGGTGATCGTGTGGCTGACTCATTTGTCTGTCTCCGTGTGAGCGCCGGCGGCCACGGCGGCATCATCGTCAGCCTGCGGACGGCCGGTGGCGGCGATCCGTTCTAGGTCCGTAGGCGTGGAGCAGCACGAACACGCTTCCTTGACGGCCGTGAGCGGGAGCGCAGAGCGCGTTGTGGAGAACATGGATTTTCCTCTCCGCGTGGTGTGGTGTCTCGGGTGTCGTGCCGGGCCGGTGTGGCCCCTGGCGATCGGGTGGTTAGAGCGAGGTGAGCAGGTCGCGCATGGTGTCGATCTCCTGCTGCTGGGTGTCGATGATGGTCTGGGCCAACTCGACCGCAGGCTGGTAGCGGCCCCCTTCGGCCTCCTCCTCGGCCATGGCGATGGCGCCCTGGTGATGGGCGATCATCTGCTCCAAAAACATCCGGGCGGCGTCGGCTCCCTGGGCCTCGGACAGCTGCTCAAGTTCGTCGTCGGAGAGCATTCCCTCCATCATGGACATGGCGTGACCGCCGTGACCGTCCTGCGCCTCGATGGGCTCTTCCCACTGCTCGAGCCAGTTGGTCAGCTGCGCGATCTCGGGGCCCTGGCCAGCCTTGATCTCCTCGGCCAGCGCCGTGACGTCGGCGGGGATGTCGTCCTTGGCCAGGATGATGTCGCTCATCTCGATCGCCTGCTGGTGGTGCGGGAGCATCATCTGCGCGAACATCACGTCGGCCTGCGAATGCTCCTCGTCCTGGCCAGAGGCAACGGTGCCGGCCACGGATGTGGTGGCGCCGGCCGCGGTGGTGGGCGCGGCGGGCGAGGCTTCGGTGCTGTCGGTGCTGTCGGTGCAGGCGGACAGCGTCAGGGCAACGGCGGTCAGGGCTGCGGGCAGGAGCAGAGTGGTGCGGGTCATCGTGGTCGATGTCCTTTCGGGTCGGCGTCAAGATCGGGTGGTGTATCGATCGGGTGGTGGTCAGGCGAGGTAGGACAAGGTGGTCATCATTCCGGCTTCCTGGTGGTAGGCGTTGTGGCAGTGGAAGGCCCATTGGCCGGGGTTGTTCGCGTCGAACTCGATCTCGATAGTCCGCATGGGGCGGATCGTGACGGTGTCTTTGCGCAGCCCGCTGTCGGCGAGGGCGAAGGTGTGACCGTGAAGGTGCATCGGGTGGGCCATGTCGGACATGTTGCGCAGCCGCATCCGGACCCGGTCGCCGCGGGAGACCTCCAACGGCGTGGTGTCGGGGTGGGTTTGCCCGTTGAGTGTCCAGCGATACGGCATCATGCTGCCGCCCATGTCGACGCTGAGGTAGCGGTCGTGCCCTCGGCCGGGCAGTCGAGAGTCCGGCGCTGGGGTCAGATCCGCGGCCAGCAGCACCGGTCCGTCGAGTTCGCCGGGGCGCGGGTCGGCGGGTAGCTCGCCGGCCCCGGTGCGCACGAGGGCGTACCCGTACCCGTTCTTGCCTTCTGCCTCGGCGAAGAGGGGAAACACCCCGTCTGTCAGCGTGACCACGGCGTCGACCCTCTCGCCCATCCCGAGCAGGATCGCTTCCGTCTCCTGGGGAGCGGTGGGAAAGCCGTCGGTGTCGGTGACGGTCATCGTGTGTCCGCCGAGGGCGACGCGGAAGAACGTGTCCGCCCCGGCGTTGATGATCCGGATCTTCGCGCGTTGGCCCGGGCTGGCAGTCCACGAGACCGGATCGGCCGGGACTCGGCCGTTGACCAAGTAGTGCGGATAGTGGACGTCCCCGGCGACACCGAGCAACCGGGAGGTCATCATCGGGTTGCTGGACCGGGCGCCCCCCATCTGGCCATGCCCCATTCCGGCCATCGGCCGGCCCCGAGCGCCGGGGGCATCCATGCCCACTCGCCCGGCGGCGTCCTCGGGCGTGCCGTCGATGCCGTCGATCCAGTCGTCGAGGACGACGATCCATTCGTGGTCATAGTCCCCAGGGTCGGCGGGATCGTCGATGATCAGCGGACCGTACAGGCCCCGGTCGAGCTGCAGCCCGGAGTGTGAGTGGTACCAATGAGTCCCGGCGTGGGGGACTGTGAAGTCGTAGGTGAACCGGGCGCCCGGATGGATCGGGTCCTGGGTCAGACCGGGCACTCCGTCCATATCGTTGCGCAGGGCGATGCCGTGCCAGTGCACGCTCGTCTCCTGGTCGAGCTGGTTATCCACCTCGACTTGCAGCAGATCTCCTGCCCGGGCCCGCAGGACCGGACCCGGAACAGTGTCAGCAAATGCCCAGGTCGACACCACGAGACCACCGAGATCGACCTCCACCGGGCGCGGGGACAGCCGAGCGTTCACCACCTGCTGGCCTGGTCGCTGGCGCTCGGCCTCCAGGTCCCGGATCGCCGGATCCGACGCCGACACCGGCACCCCCGAGGGCGCCGGCTCGCTGCAGGCGGTCACCGCACCCGCGCCGGCCAGGACCGAACCGATGAGAAATGCCCGCCGCGACAACTCCTTCACCGGTCAGCCTCCGAGTGCAACGGCCCGAACAGCGCAGTGACCAGGAGCAGCGTCGACGCCCACAATGCGGTGACGACCACGGCGCCGACCGACAATGCGACCCATCCGAGCATGAGGTACCTCCCGTGTCCGACTCGACCGCCTATGGTGACCGGCCACCCGAGCGTTCCCGATGGAGATCGTGTGAAGATTCGGTCAAGGCGCCCATCCGGGTGAAGGACTTCCAGGAGTTGCGGCGATGATGGCCTTCATGCCCTCCTCCGTTTCTGGCGCTCGCCGTTCGAGCCCTCAGCAGCCCGCCGGTCCGCGAGCGCTGGTGGTCGATGACGAGGAGCCCCTGGCCGACCTGGTCGGCTCCTATCTCCAGCGCGACGGGTTCGATGTCACGATCACCGGGGACGGACAGGAAGCGGTGGGTCTGGCTCGCCGAATCGATCCCGATGTCATCGTCCTCGACCTCGGGCTGCCCGGGCTGGACGGGATCGAGGTATGCCGGCAGATCAGAACGCACTCCGACGCCTACGTCGTCATGCTCACGGCCCGGACCGAGGAGGTCGACACGCTGATCGGCCTGTCGGTCGGCGCGGATGACTACATGACCAAGCCGTTCAGCCCGCGCGAGCTCTCGGCCAGGATCCAGGCGATGATGCGCAGACCTCGAACCGGTGCCACCGAGCTCCACCTCGGCAGGGCGCCGGAACAGGTACGGACCGTCGGCGACCTGACGATCGACACCGCGGGCCGAGAAGTCACCGTCGGCGGCGCCGATGTCGCGCTGACCCGCACCGAGTTCGACATCCTCGCCGCGCTCGCCCGCGACCCCGGGGTCGTCTTTAGCCGAGCCCAGCTCATGGCCGCCGTGTGGGGCCCGAACTGGGTGGGCGATGACCACCTGGTGGACGTCCACATCGGTCACCTTCGCCGCAAGCTGGGCGACGATGCCTCCCGAGGCCGTTTCGTGCGCACGGTCAGAGGAGTTGGCTACCGCATGGGAACGGGCCAGTGAACGACATACCATCGCCGGACGCGGCCACAACTCGGCCCCGCACAACTCGACGCATCGCTGGATTCAGCTTCGGTACCCGCCTGCTCCTGGCCATGTCCAGCGTGGTCGTCGGGTGCGCCGTCAGCGCGTGGCTCGTCGCCTCCGCCCTGGCCCCGGGCATTTTCCACGACCACCTCGGTCAAGCCGGCATCGACCACGATTCGAACGAAGCAGCCCACGTCGAAGAAGCCTTCACGGTCGCCATAGTCCTGGCCTGGGGGCTGGCGGTAGCCATCGCGGTCCTGGTGGCCTTACTCGCCAGCTGGTACCTCACCCGCCGAGTCCAGCGCTCGGTCACCATGGTCACCACCTCGACGTCAGACATAGCTCGAGGGCAATACGAAACCCGGATGGCGAGCCCGAAACTTGGCCGGGAGTTCGACGATCTGGCGACCAGCGTCAACGAACTGGCCCGACGTCTCGATGCGACAGATGCCACCAGGCGAAGGATGCTCGCAGATCTGGGTCACGAGCTGCGCACCCCGCTGGCCACCATCGACTCCTACCTCGAG
>NZ_JAALDU010000102.1 GCF_014145015.1 Dietzia sp. E1
GGGGGGGGGGGGGGGGGGGAGGTCAGCCCTCGACCGTGATGCCCATGGAACGGGCGGTGCCGGCGACGATCTTCGCGGCCTGGTCGATGTCGTTGGCGTTGAGGTCCTCCAGCTTGGTCTGCGCGATCTCACGGACCTGGTCCATGGTGACCTTGCCGACCTTGGCGGAGTGCGGCGTGCCGGAGCCCTTCTGCAGGCCGGCGGCCTTGAGGAGGAGCTTGGCGGCCGGCGGCGTCTTCAGCTTGAAGTCGAACGACCGGTCCTCGTAGACCGTGATCTCGACCGGCACGACGTTTCCGCGCTGGTTCTCGGTGGCGGCGTTGTAGGCCTTGCAGAACTCCATGATGTTGACACCATGGGCACCCAGAGCCGGGCCGACCGGCGGGGCCGGGTTGGCAGCGCCGGCCTGGATCTGGAGCTTGATGAGCCCTGAGACCTTCTTCTTCTTCGGAGGCATCGTCTTCCTGATTCTTCGACTGGATCTCGGCACCGCGCTGTACACGCGGGAGGCCGACTGTCGTGTGCACCCGTCCCGGCCGTGCCACCGTGAGGTGGGCATCCGGCGACACAAGCGCAACCTAGGAGAGTTTACGTGTTCCGCGCACGCAACGACTAATCGTGGGCGCGGACCGCTCCCCACGCGCGCCGACCGACCGTGGGCGGACCGCTCCCCCGGACGCCTCCGGTGCGGAGACGACGAACCCGCCCCACGCTGGGCGCGGGGCGGGTCGCCGGGGGCTCGTGCGGGTCAGTCGATCTTCTCGACCTGGTTGAAGCCGAGCTCGACCGGCGTCTCGCGGCCGAAGATCGACACGAGCACCTTGAGCTTCTGGGCGGCCGGGTCGACCTCGGAGATCGACGCGGGCAGGGTCGCGAACGGGCCGTCCATGACGGTGACCGACTCGCCGACCTCGAACTCGACCTCGACGTTCTGCGGGACCAACCCGGCGTCGCCGTCGGCGGCGCCGGCGGCGGCGGCCTTCTTCTCCGGCTTGGGCGCCAGGAACTTGGCCACGTCGCTCAGGGAGAGCGGGGTGGGGCTGCCGCCCTGGCCGCCGGTCGCGCTGACGAAGCCGGTGACGCCGGGGGTGTTGCGCACGACGCCCCAGGACTCGTCGTCGAGCTCCATGCGCACCAGCACGTAACCGGGCAGGACCTTGCGGTTGGCGGTCTTCTTCTGACCGTTCTTGACCTCGGTGTACTCCTCGACCGGGACCTCGACCTGGAAGATCTTGTCCTCGGCGCCGAGGGTGACGGCGCGGGTCTCGAGGTTGGCCTTCACCTTGTTCTCGTACCCGGCGTACGAGTGGATGACGAACCAGTCGCCGGGCAGCTTGCGCAGCTGGCGCTTGAAGGCGATGACCGGGTCGATCGCGGGCGCGGCCGGCTCGGCCGCGGCGTCCTCGGCGGGGGCGTCGTCGCTCACGTCGTCGGTCTGCAGAGCCGACTCGTCGAGCTCGGCCTCGGCGACGTCCTCGTCACCCTCTTCGACGATGTCGCCCTCGACGTCCTCGTCGATCTCGGTGGGCTCGGCGTCGGTGGCCGCGTCCTCGTCGAGCTCGGCGCCGGCCGCGACGGTCTCGTCCTCGGCCTCGGGATCGGTGGGCCCGGCGTCGACGGAATCGGCGGGATCCGCGGTCGTGTCAGCGAGCACCGCGTCGGCCTCGCTCGCGGCCTGCTCGGCGGCGGCCTTCTCGGCGTCCTCGGCCCCGGGGCTCTGATCGATGTCGCTCACGGAAAATGCGGTCCTCTCGAAGTCGGCGGTCCGGATCTCACCCCGGACCTTCAGCGGCAGGTCTCTAGCGGTCGAAGACGAGCTCGACGAGCTTGCCCGCGCCGAAGTCGACGCCCGAGACGAGCGCGGTCATGAAGATGAGGAACAGGAACACCACGATGGTGTAGGTGACCATCTGGTTGCGCGTGGGCCAGATGACCTTGCGCAGTTCCTCGACGACCTGCTTGAGGTACTGGATGGGATTCGCGCGGGCGGTCCGCGTGTCCTCCGGCTTGTCCGCGTCCGTGCGGACCCGGCCCGCGACGGCCGTGTCACCACGACCGGCCTTACCCGTGGGAACGGCGGCGGCCTCGGAGTCGCGAGCGCCGCGGGTGTCGACGTCGTCGTCGCGATCCTGGCTCACGCGGCTACCTCCGGGTCGTCTGGCTTGCGGGGAAGTGCAGGGGCGACAGGACTTGAACCTGCAACCTGCGGTTTTGGAGACCGCTGCTCTGCCAGTTGAGCTACGCCCCTTCGGCCGGTTTCCCGACCACCCGTACCGTCCCGCGTAGCGGACCGCACGGTCGCCTCGACTCTACAGTGTCGGCGACTGCCCGGGGGCAGCGCGGGTCGCGACCACGTTCGGTCGGGCATCTCAGTGTACGACAGCCGCCCCGGTGCCCCGAAATCGGCTACTCGGACGCCGTCAGTCCCCGAGCGCGACCGTGACGATCGCCTTGCCGAACACCTTGGCCCCGCCGCTGGTGACGACCAGCGCGACGTCGGCGCTCGAGCCGTCCTCGGAGACCTTCTTCACCGTCCCCGCCACCTCCAGCAGCGCGGGGGCGTCGGCCGGCACCACGACGGGCGCGGCGAACCGGAACGAGGTGGCCAGGACGCGATCGGCTCCCCCGGCCCACTCGGCGACGACCCCGATCGCCAGGGCCGACGTCAGCATCCCGTGCGCCACCACACCGGGCAGACCGAGCGCCTGCGCTGCCGCGTCGTCCAGGTGGATGGGGTTGTGGTCCCCCGACGCCTCGGCGTAGCGACGCAGGTCCTCCCGCCGGACCGGCAAAGTCCGCGGAGGCAGGGCGTCCCCGGCCGCGGGACTCGTCGTCGTCATCTCCCCCGTCTCCCCCGGCCCGGTCACCCCTCCACCTCCGCGGTGAGCAGTGCGGTGGTCAGGGTCTGGACGGGCTCGCCGTCGGCGTCGCGCAGCACCGTGTCGAAGCCGATCATGCGCCCGCCGCGTGCCGACCGCACGCCGGTGACCGTCGCGGTGGCGGTGAGGACGTCACCCACCCGGATCGGTCGGTGGTGCTCGCTCGACTGGGCGGTGTGGAGGGTCCGCGCGAGGTCGATGCGCAGCGCGGGGTGCTCCATCACCGCGCGCTGGACCGGGGCGGTCAGGGCGGCGGCCAGCGTCGCGGGTACCTGACCGGCGGGCGCGCCGACGGCCTCGGCGAACCGTGACACCACCGCGTCGGTCACGGTGACGGGATCGGCGACGACGACGAGGTCATCAGCGTTGTCTGTGCTCACAGCCCCTGACGCTACCCGAGGGCGTGTGCGCGGAACCGCCCATGCGAGCGGGTGTGGCCTCTTACGGTGAGGGCAGTCCAGCAGGAGGTGCGGCGTGAGCCATGACGAGTCGAGCGAGCGGTCCGGACAGGTGCCCGGTGCGCTGACACCGGTGGAGGGCCACGGTGGCTCGCACGCCACCGCCGTCGCGGCCGCCCACGGGGTGCGGACCATGTTCACGCTCTCCGGCGCGCACGTGTTCCCCATGTACGACGCCGCGGAGAAGGAGGACCACGGCATCGCGCTGCTGGACGTGCGGCACGAGCAGACCGCCGCGTTCGCCGCCGAGGCCACCGGCAAGCTCACCCGCTCCCCCGGGCTGGCCGTGCTCACCGCCGGGCCTGGCGTCACCAACGGGGTGTCCGCGATGGCCCAGGCGTCCTTCTCCGGCGCGCCGATGGTGGTGCTGGGCGGGCGCGCCCCGGCCGGGCGCTGGGGCACCGGCAGCCTCCAGGAGTTCGACCACGTGCCCGTCGTGGCGCCGGTGACCGTGTCCGCCGAGACGGCCCGCGATACCGCGGACATCGCCGCCGCGACGCACCGCGCGTTCACCGCCGCCCGCACCGCCCACCGCGGACCGGCGTTCCTCGACGTGCACATGGACCACTTCTTCGACCGGTGCACCTCCGCGCGGCCCGAGCCGGACCACTCCCCGGGTACCGACCGCCTCCCCGACACCGACGCCGTCGACCGGATCGCCGACCTGCTCGTGCGCGCGGAGCGGCCCGTGCTCGTCCTGGGCTCAGACGTGTGGGCCGACGGCGCCGAGGACGCGGCGCTGCGCTGCGTGGAGACGCTCGGGCTACCGGTGATCCCCAACGGGATGGGCCGCGGCATCGTGCCCGCCGGGCACCGACTGCTCGTGGGCAAGGCGCGCGGCATGGCGTTCGGCGCGGCCGACGTGGTGATCGTGGTGGGCACGCCCCTGGACTTCCGGCTGAGCTACGGCGTATTCGGCGGCAAGGAGGGCGCCACACCCGCGACCGCGGTGCACATCGCCGACTCCCCCGGCCAACTCAGCCGTCACGCCTCACCCGCCGTCGCGACCGCCGGCGACCTGGAGCTCGTGCTGGACGCGCTGGTCGAGGCGGTGGACCGCCGGTTCCGGACCGGGGCGCGCCGCCCGGACTGGAGCGGGTGGGTGGCGTCGCTGCGTGAGAAGGCCGACGCCACCCACGCCGCGGACCTCGCGCTGTTCTCGGCGGCCGCCGACCCGATCCACCCGGCGCGGATCTACGGCGAGCTGTTGCCGCGACTGGCCGAGGACGCGGTGGTGGTCGGCGACGGCGGCGACTTCGTGTCCTACGCCGGGAAGTTCATCGAACCCGCCCGGCCCGGCAACTGGCTCGATCCCGGCCCGTTCGGCTGCCTCGGCGCTGGACTGGGGGCGGCGATCGCGGCCCGCATCGCCCGCCCCTCGAGCCAGGTGGTGCTGCTGCTCGGCGACGGCGCCGCCGGGTTCTCGCTCATCGACGTGGACACGCTCGTGCGGCACCGGCTGCCCGTGGTCATGGTGATGGGCAACAACGGGGCGTGGGGCCTGGAGAAGGGGCCCATGCAGATGCTGTACGGCTACGACGTCATCGCCGACCTCGCCCCGCGCACCCGTTACGACGAGGTGGTGCGCGCACTGGGCGGTGCCGGCGAGATGGTCACCGACCCCGCACAGATCGGCCCCGCCCTGGACCGCGCGTTCGCCAGCGGCGTGCCGTATCTGGTGAACGTGGTGACCGACGTGGAGGCCATGTACCCGCGCTCGACCTTTGGAGTGTGACAGGACGTGATCAATCCCGACTTCCCCCTGTGGCTGCGAGCCTCGCACCTGATCAACTTCATTCTGATCGGCATGTTGCTGCGCTCGGGCTGGGAGATCCTGTCCTCGATGCCGCGGCTGTGGTGGCGCAACGACTGCAAGCCCGGAACCGAGTGGTTGCGCTTCACCCGCCGCAGGCTGCCGAAGGAGGAGGGCGTCTACACGTCCCTGATGGACGAGAAGTCGCTGTCCCCGCTCATCGGGTTACCGGGCCGGGAGAACATCGGGCTCGGACGGCACTGGCACGGGATCTCAGTGATGCTGTGGGTACTCAACGGTCTGATCTACGTGGTGTTGCTGTTCGCGACCGGGCTGTGGCGTCGGATCATCCCCACCTCGTGGGACGTCTTCCCGCAGGCCTGGGAGTCGATCCGGATGTATATCGGGCTCCGGGCTCCCGCGATCGAGCACTTCGACCCGTACGACGCCGCCCAGATGCTCGCCTACACCGCCGTCGTCTTCCTCCTCGCCCCGCTGCTCATCCTCACCGGCGTGGCCATGGCGCCGGCGGTCCGCTCGCGGTTCCCCGGGTACGTCAAGCTCTGGGGCGGACACCAGGGAGCCCGATCGTTGCACTTCCTGTTGATGGTCCTGATCACGGCGTTCATCGTCATGCACGTCGGCCTGGTATTCCTCGTGCACGCCGAACACAACCTGGTGCACATGGTGTTCGGCACCACCGACACCTCACGCGCCGCGCAGGCCTTCACCATCACCATCGCGACCATCGTCGCGGTGGTGGCGTTCTGGATCGCGCTGAGCTACTGGTCACTGGCCGACCGGGCCCGGGCGCAGCGGTTCACCGCCGGAGTCAGCGAGATCGGGCGGCGGATATTCCTCAACCGGCTGCGGCCGCGGATGAGCCGACAGACGACCTACACCGACGAGGACATCTCGGAATTCCACTGGACCAACGGCCTACCGCCCACCGCGGACGAGTCACCCGAGTGGGTGGCGGCCCGGGAGGACGACTGGTCGGGTTACACCGTGACCATCGGCGACGACCTCTCGGGCGCGGCGAGAACCCTGAGCCTCGACGATCTCGCGGAGCTCCCGCGCACCTCCTACGTGGCCGTGCACACCTGCATGCAGGGCTGGTCCGCCACATCCCGCTGGACCGGGGTGCGTTTGCGCGACCTGCTCGAGCTGCTCGGCCCCAGGCCCGAGGGTGCGAACTACGTGCTGATCGACTCCTACGGATTGGCGCAGAAGATGTACGACAACCGGCCGAGGGAGCCGTTCTACGCGGTCCTGGACCTCGAGACCGTCTACGAGGACGACACGATCCTGGCCTTTGAGCGCAACGGGCACCCCGTGGAGACCCACCTCGGCGCCCCGGCACGCCTGCGGGCTGAGTCCAACCACGGATACAAACACGTCAAGTGGGTCCGCTCCATCCGGTGGATCGGCGACTACGCCGACTACGGTGACGGCCGGGGCGGAACCCGCGAGGACTCCGCACTCCAGGCGTTCAACGGAAGGATCTGACGTGCCCGAGATCGTGTCGTGCCGCTTCGAGGTCAGCGGGGTCCGGACCGACAAGGACGTCAAGAAGGCGCTGCAGGCGCTGTACGACATCTTCGCCGACCACGGCCTCGGCCAGGCCACCTTCGAGATCACCGCGGGCCAGCACGCCCAGCTCGTGGTCAAACACGTCGACACCGTCCGCCCCGACCCGGAGATCATCGACCGCGCCCTCGCTCGGGCAGGCGATTTCCGCGTCGTCTCCTCCCGGCTCCACTCGCCGGACTGAACCGACCGCCACGAGAAGAGACCCGGTCATGGCCCGCAACCCGGTCCGGCGCAACTGCGCCCATCCCCACTCCTGCTCGGAGGAGACCCGGCTACAGGTCCTGGCCGAGTCCCCGCTGACCGGCGGTCTGACCCCGGCCGAACACCGTGCCCTGGACAGACACTTGTCCGCCTGGTCCTGGGCGGAGGGCGATCCGCTGATCATCGCCGGGGATGAGGTCCACGGCTCCTACCTGGTGGTCTCGGGTCGCGTACGGGTCACCCGTAACACCGTCGAGGGGAACGAGATCACGGTCGACATCGCCGCCCCGGGCGATCCCGTGGGCCCGCTGCGCACCGAGACCGCCGTCGCGATGGATTCGGCCTGGGCGATGGAGACCACCTGTGCGCTGTTCCTCCCCGCCGAGGCCCTGGCGGAGGTCGTCGGGAACCACCCCCGTTTCGCGCTGGCGGTGCTGCTGCAGCAGCAGGAGCGCCTCGAGCAGGCGCGCGAGCGGGAGATCCGGCAGGCCACCCGACCGGTGGAACAGCGGGTCGGTGCGGTGCTGCGGTACCTCGACGACAAACTCGGCAGTAGACAACGCGACGGCTCGAGCCTGCTCCAGGTCCGACTGCGACGCGACGACATCGCGGGACTCGCCGGCACGACGGTCGAGTCCGCCTCTCGCGTGATGGCTCGCCTCAAGAAGGCGGGCATCATCGACTCCGGCCGCGAATGGGTGTCGATCCTCGACCGCACCGCACTCGATCGTGTGATCGACGGCAACTAGCCGCTCACCTCGAGTTCTTCGTTGATTGACCGGGGTCAAGGAAGTCCGCTCCCCCTCCTCCTAACGTCAGTGGTGCACGTAGGGAACGTGCAAGAACCACAGCCTCGAAGGAGAGGGATCACCATGAGTGTCCGCGAACAGATCAAGAGCATTGTCCTCCGCTCGGACGAGTTCTCGTGCCCGTCGTGTATCGCGAAGATCGAGAACAAACTGAACGGCCTGGACGGCGTCGAGTCCGCCGAGGTCAAGTTCGCCTCCGGACGGGTACTGGTCGACTACGACCCGGGAGTCGTCTCCGTGCGGGATCTGGTCGCAGCAGTCGCCGAGGTCGGTTACGCGGTCAAGCCGTCGGCGTTCTGACACCCACCACCGGCCGCACGTCAGACGAGGAGAACAGGAAATGTTGAAGTCACGGGGGACATGGGGCGTGGTCGCGGCCTCGGGTCTGCTCATCATCGCGTCGTGGCTGGTCGGTCGATTGACCTCGGCCGAGACGGTCGCGGACGGGCTGATGATCGCCGCCGCCGTCGTGGCCGGCTACCGGATCGCCGTCTCGGCGGTCCAGGCACTGCGCGTCCGGATGATCTCGATCGACCTGCTCGTCGTGGTCGCGGCCGTCGGCGCGATGTTCATCGACAACTACTGGGAGTCGGCGGCGGTCACCTTCCTGTTCGCTCTCGGCAAGGCGCTGGAGCGGGCGACCCTCAACCGCACCCGGCGGGCGCTGTCCGACCTGGTCGACTCCGCGCCCGAGACCGCCACCGTCCTGCGTGACGGGGAACCGGAGACCGTCGAGGTGTGGGAACTCGAACCCGGCGACATCGTGGTGGTGCGCAACGGCGAGCAGGTCCCCGTCGACGGCCGCGTCATCTCCGGCAACGGCGGAGTGGACGAGGCCACCATCACCGGCGAGTCCGTCCCGGCGGAGAAGTCCGAGGGTGCCGAGGTATTCGCCGGAACCTGGCTACGCTCGGGAGTCCTGCGGGTCGAGGCCATCGGCATCGGGGCGGACACCACTCTGGCCCGGATCGTCCACCGCGTCGAAGACGCCCAGGACGACAAGGCCCGCACCCAGACGTTCATGGAGAGATTCTCCCGCTGGTACACCCCGGCGGTGATGCTCGCGGCGCTGATCGTGGGTCTGCTCCCCTGGCCGCTGGTCGCCACCATGGACAACATCGAGTTGGCGCTGACCCTGCTGGTGATCGGCTGCCCCGGCGCCCTGGTGATCTCGATCCCCGTCTCGATCGTGGCCGGCATCGGCCGCTCCGCCAAGGACGGCGTCCTCATCAAGGGCGGCGAGTACCTCGAGAGTTCAGCGAGGGTCGACGCCGTCGTCGTCGACAAGACCGGCACCCTCACCAACGGCCGACCGGTGCTGACCGACGTCGACATACTTGACGACGACTACTCCCGTGAACAGGTCCTCCTGCTGGCTGCCCGCGCAGAGACCGCGTCCGAGCACCCGCTCGCAGAGGCGATCATCTCGGGCGCCCGCGGGGCCGGACTGGAGGTCGACCTGGTCGAGGCTGCCGCGCCCGTCGCCGGCAAGGGCATCCGCGCCGAGGTGGACGGCCGTGTGGTCTCGGTGGGCTCCGCGGATCTGCTCGACCACCGACCTGACAACGCACGGATCCTCGAGCTCAACGAACAGGGCAGGACCGCGATGTTCGTCGGGGTCGACGGCCGGGCCGTCGGCATCGTCGCGGTGGCCGACACCATCCGGGACGATGCCCCGGCTGCGATCCGCGCCCTGCACGACGCCGGGATCCGCGTGGTCATGGCGACCGGGGACGCCGAGCGGGTCGCCCGCAACGTCGGCACCGAACTCGGGGTCGACGAGATCCGCGCCGAGCTGATGCCGGAGGACAAGGTCGAGATCGTGAGGGAGTTGCAATCCCGCGGTCACACCGTGGCCATGGTCGGCGACGGGGTCAACGACACCCCGGCGCTGGCACTGGCCGACATCGGGGTGGCGATGGGGGCCGCCGGATCGCCCGCCGCAATCGAGACCGCCGACATCGCGCTGATGGCCGACCGACTCCCCCGCCTGCCGTATGCGCTGGGACTCGCCAAGCGCACCGTCCGGACAATGCGGGTCAACATCGCTATCGCGCTCGTGACAGTGGCCGCCCTGTTGGCGGGGCTGTTCCTGGGTGGGGTGACCATGTCGGTCGGCATGCTGGTCCACGAGGTGTCGGTACTGGCGGTGATCGCGATCGCCATGCTGCTCCTGCGACCCACCCTCGCGAAGGGCGGGGCGGGGACGCCGCGACGGGGAAAGAGCCTCGACCTCGGAATCGGGGATCAAGCGACGGTCAGGGTGTGATGCGGCAGCGTGTGACCACCGCGAGCTCGAGACCTGGCCCGGAGAGGTGAGGCATACGACGAAGGCCGCCCGCAGTACGCGGGCGGCCTTCGTGTTGAGAGTACCGGTGGGGGGACTCGATCCCCCGACCTCACGATTATGAGTCGTGCGCTCTAACCAGCTGAGCTACACCGGCATGCCCTGCCAGTCGGACGATCGAGCCGCCCCGCACAGTGCGAGCCCCCTGTCGGAATCGAACCGACGACCTTTTCCTTACCATGGAAACGCTCTGCCGACTGAGCTAAGGGGGCGGGCTACGCTCCGCTGTTGGTCTCCCAACCGCTCGGCGCTGAAGCCTTTAGCAGATTACACACACCGCCGAACGCGGCACAAATCGGCCGGTGAGAGGGCTGATCTCCGGCGCCGCTGGCAGGATGGGCGGGTGCGCATCTCCGTGGTCATCCCCGTTCTCGACGACGCCCGCGAGCTCGAGGGCTGCCTGGCCGCGCTCGCCGCGCAGACACGGGCCCCCGACGAGGTCGTGGTGGTGGACAACGGCTGCTCGGACGACAGCGTCGCGGTGGCGCGGGCCGCCGGTGCCCGCGTGGTCGACGAGCCCGTGCGCGGCATCCCCGCAGCGGCCGCCGCCGGCTACGACGCGGCGACGGGCGACGTCATCGCCCGACTCGACGCGGACTCCCGCCCCGGCCCCGACTGGCTGGCACGGATCGAGTCCGCGTTCGCCGCCGATACCGAGCTCGTGGCGGTCTCGGGGCCGGGCGAGTTCATCGGGCTCATCGGGTGGCGTGCCCGGGCGGCGAAGCTGCTCTACATGGACGCGTTCTTCCTGTCCGTCGGCTCCGCGATGGCCCACCCGGTGTTGTTCGGCTCGAACCTGGCGATGCGCCGCAGCGCGTGGGAGCGGGTCCGCGACGGGGTCGACCGCACCGATCCGGAACTGCACGATGACATCGACCTGTCGTTCCAGTTCGGCGCCCGCGACCGGCTGTGGGTGGACCGTTCGCTCGCCGTGGGCATCTCGGCCAGGCCGTTCGACGACCCCGCCGCGATGCGCCGTCGCTTCTCGCGGGCGTTCCGCACGATCTTCCGGAACTGGCGCACGAGCCCGCCGTCGCAGCGGTGGCTGGAGCGCGTCCAGCGTTGATCCGGCGCGGCGCCGGCCACAGCGGGGCGGGCGGGGGCGGGCGGCTCCAACGGCTCGAGCACTCCGCCAGCACACGCGCTGCCGGACTGCCCGCCC
>NZ_JAALDU010000103.1 GCF_014145015.1 Dietzia sp. E1
TCCGCGGCCGCCGGCTCACGGCTCCGACCGACCGCGTCCGGCGCGAGCGCACCGGCCAGTCGCTGCAATGCGGCCGCCCGCGCCGGATCCCGCTCGGGATCGGCGGGACGGGCCCGGGTCTCGGTTCGCATGGGCGCGACGCTAGACCGGCGACCTCCCCCACCCGCTCCGGAACGCGGTCCTCAGTCCGCGTCCTGTGGAGAGGGGGACGGGATGGGGAATTCGGTGTCCACGAGGTCCGTCACCGACACACCGACTGTTCCGGGGCCCAGATGCCACGCGAGGACCTCATCGAATTCGACGATGATGACGCGTTCCGGGAACGGGGTCTGCTTGCGGATCTCCGAGGCCATCTCCCCGGCCCGTTCCGCCGCCTCGTGATGGTGGATGACGACCAGGACGTCACCCCGGGCGAGGTCGTCGCGGAGCAGCGCCCGAAGGCGCTCATGGGCTTTCGTGGTGGTGCGGGCCTTCGCGGCGAGATCGACCGATCCCGACCGCAGCACGATCACCGGACGCATCGCCAACGCGCTGCCGAAGATCGCGGCCAGGGCGCTGATCCGGCCACCCCGCCGTAGGTGCTCGAGCGACTCGAGGGCCGCGTACGTCGAGGCGCCCCGACACAGACGCTCGGCGAGGTCGTAGGTCGCCGACAGCCCGAGTCCGTTGTTCGCGGCCCACGCGCACTGGGCGACCGCGGCGCCGAAGGCCATTCCCGCCCCCCGCGAGTCGGAGACGAGGACACGGCCACCGAACCGGGTGGCGGCGTCGCTGGCCGACTGCCAGGTCCGCGAGAGCTCCTTCGACAGGTGCACCGAGACGACACCCGTGCAGTCCGGCTCCGAGAGGAGGTCGGCATAGATGGCCGCGAGTTCGTGAGGGGTCACCGCCGCGGTGGAGACGGCCTTGTCGTCCTCCTCCACGACGTGCAGCGGCACGACCGTGATGCCGAAGGCGCGGACCCACGCGGCCGGCAGATCCGCGCAGGAATCGGTGACCAGTCGGATCGTCACGGGGCGTCCACCGGCGGTGTGATTCCCGCGTTCCACTGGTCCAGGCGCCACAGCAGGGTCCGCGCCGCGTCGGTGGTGGGCGCCACCTCCGGCTCGGCGTGCGACTCGTCCGGGTTCGCGGTGCGCGGGTGGGCGGACAGCTGCACCCAGCAGGTGTTGCCTAGCCCGTTGAACATCGGATAGTGCTCCACGGGCAGTTCGAGCAGCGCCCCGGTCAGCGCGGCGATGGCGCCTCCGTGCGCGACGATCACGGCCGGATGCTCCCCCCACTCCGGAGACGACTCGACGAGCTCGTCGACGACCTCGCGGGTACGGCGCGCCACGTCGATGCGGCTCTCCCCGTCCGGCGGCGACCACCGTGGACTGCTGCGCCAGCGCAGCCTGGCGTCCGGCCACTGCTCGTCGACCTCGGAGTGGGTCATCCCCTGCCAGGTCCCCAGGTTCGTCTCGCGCAGCCGCGGGTCGGTGAGGACATCCAGCCCCACCTCGGACGCCAGCGCCTTCGCCGTCTCGTGCGCACGCTGGAGATCCGAGGACAGGATCGTCCACGGCCGCCGGGGAGCCAGTGCCCGGCCGACCGCGTGCGCCTGCCGGACCCCGAGCTCGCTGAGCTCGGTGTCCAACTGCCCCTGCATCCGCAGCGAGGCGTTGTAGTGCGTCTGGCCGTGACGCAGCAGGATGAGACGTCGGGTCACCGAGGAGTTCAGAGCTCCTGATCCCGCTGTGGCTCCTCCGGGGCGAGCGAGTCATCGGCCCCGCCGGCGGCGGTCTCCGAGCGGCGGGAGGTCTCCACGCCCTCGATCTCCACGACCGGGCAGTCCTTCCACAACCGGTCGAGCGAGTAGTAGTCGCGCTCGTCGACGTGCTGGACGTGCACGACGAGTTCGTTGTAGTCGAGCAGGGCCCAACGACCCTCGCGGGTGCCCTCGCGGCGCAGCGGCTTGTGTCCGGCCTCGCGGAGCTTGTCCTCGATCTCCTCCACGACGGAGTTCACCTGACGCTCGGTGTCCGCGGACGCCAGGACGAAGCAGTCGGTGATGACGAGTTGGTCGGAGACGTCGATGACGACGATGTCGGTCGCCAGCTTGTCGTCTGCGGCACGGGCCGCGACGGCGGCCATCTCCAGGGCCTCGGGGCTTGCGGTCACTGGGGGTTCTCCTCCGGGTGCGAATCGATGGGGACGGGGACCCGGTGTACCGGGGCCGTCGCTACAGGGGTGCCGTCCAGGCGGGTGGAGCCCTCCGGCCGGTACAGGTTGCGTTTGGCGATGTACTGCACGACGCCGTCGGGTACGAGGTACCAGACGGGGGCGCCGTCGGCCGCACGGCGGCGGCATTCGGTGGACGAGATGGCCAGGGCGGGGATCTCGAGCAGGTAGATCCGCCCGTCCTCGATCTCGGTGAGATGGGTGTCGGACAACTCGAAACCGGGACGGGAGACGCCGACGAACGTGGCGAGTTCGAACATCTCCTCCCAGCCGCGCCAGGTCAGGATCTTCTCCAACGCGTCGGCGCCGGTGATGAAGAACAGTTCGGTCTCCGGGTGCTGACGGAGGAGGTCCTTGAGGGTGTCGACCGTGTAGGTCGGCCCCCGGCGGTCGATGTCCACGCGGCTGACCGAGAAGCGCGGGTTGGAGGCCGTCGCGATGACGGTCATGAGGTAGCGGTCCTCGGCCGGGGAGACCTCCCGGCTACGCTTCTGCCACGGCTCGCCCGTGGGGACGAACACGACGTCGTCGAGATCGAACCGATGAGCCACCTCGCTGGCCGCCACGAGGTGACCGTGGTGGATCGGGTCGAAGGTTCCGCCCATCACTCCGATGCGGCGCCGCGAGCCGTCGGCGGTTCCCGTCGTGGTCATGGTCACCGAGTCTATCGGGCCGGGATGGCGCGTACTCGTCTGCCGCTCCCCGCCACCCCGGACGCTCACACGGGCAGCAGGCTGGAGACGACCGCGGTGAGCTGCTCGACGTTGCGGCACTCGTGCATGGGCACGTACTGGGAGTACAGCTTGGCGGCCGAGTCGCCGGTCCCCCACTGCCGCTGCGGCTCCGGGTTCAGCCAGTGGGTGTGGCCGACCCGCTCGCTGACGAACTCCAGCGCCCCGACCGCGGGATCGCGGTAGTTGTTGCGGCCGTCGCCCAGGATGAGCAGCGACCCCGTCCTCGTCAGCGTGTGGGCGTACCGGTCGGCGAATCCCTCGAGAGCGTGCCCGTAGTCGGAGTGCCCGTCATAGGTGATGATCTCGGCCTCACGCACCATCCTGCTCATCGCCGTGCCGAGGTCGGAGCCCGATTCGAAGAACGAGGTCACCTCGTCGGTGGTGTCGACGAACGCGAAGACACGCACCCGGGAGAACTGCTCACGGAGCGAGTGCACCAGCTGGAGGGTGAAGTGGCTGAAGCCCGCGACCGACCCGGACACGTCGCACAGCACCACCAGCTCGGGGCGGGCCGGACGCGGCTTGCGCAGGACCAGCTCGACCGGGACCCCGCCCGTGGACATCGACCGACGCATTGTCTTGCGCATGTCGATGGCACCGTGCCGGTGGCGACGCCGGCGCGCGGCCAGGCGACTCCCGAGCTGGCGGGCCAGCGGTCCGACCCGGCGACGGAGCGCCTGCAGGTCCTGGTCGTTGGCGCGCAGGAAGTCGACCTGCTCGGCCGCCGGGCCGACCGCGTACTGGGCCACCCGGTCCCGCCCCACGGTCTCGGCGGTGCGGCGACGCGTCTCGTCGGCGACCTCGCGAAGGAACCCGCGCACCAGGTCCGCCGCGGCGTTGGCGGCCGCGGTCTTCTCCGCGTGCCGCTTGGAACCGTCGGGGTCGAAGGGGTCGGCGCCGAGCAGTCCGTCGAGGATCCTCTGCATGATCGAGTTCGTGTCCAGCGGGCTCAGCGCCTGGTAGGCGGAGTAGCGCGGGCCGTTGACCGAGTCGTACGAGCCGAGCTGCTCCACGAGGAGTTCGGCGAGCGCCCGGGCCTTGGCGCGCGACTCGTCGGTGTCCTCGAGAAGCAGCGAGGCGATGAGCTCGTTCAGGGCGTCGGGATCCACCTTGCCGTCGTCATCGGTCGGGATCTCCACCTCCAGCATCACCGCGTCGCCCGGGGTGTGGCCGCCGACGGCGGCCGGGAACCACAGATCGAAGAGCTGGTCGAACACCCCACGGTGCGTGGGCTTGTGCAGGATCGTCGAGGCCAGCGCCTCGCGCAGCGCGGCGCGGTCGAGCAGGTCGACGTGCACCATCGCCGAGGCCGCGTCGACCGCCTCGCTGGGCCCGACGGGGATGCCCTTGCGGCGCAGTGCATCGACGAAGTCGACGAGGTGGCCGGACAGGCCACCCGGACTCTTCTGGGTCATCTCCCCCGCCTCCCGATCATCTCCCGCGTCCGCCCGCTAGTTCAGCCGCAGTTCGGCGGCCGCGCGCAGCTGGTCGGACTGGTGCTTGAGGGCCACGCCGAGGGTCTGCAGGACGGTCTCGTCGTCGATCGTGTCCAGGCCCAGCGCCACGAGCGTGCGCCCCCAGTCGATGGTCTCGGACACGCTCGGCACCTTCTTCAGCGCCATCGCGCGCAGCACCCCGACGACGCGCACGAGCTGCTCGGCCAGCCGGTCGTCCAGCTCGGGGACCCGGGACGCGAGGATCTTCCGCTCGAGCTCGGGCGTCGGGAAGTCCAGGTGGAGGTAGAGGCAGCGCCGCTTGAGCGCCTCGGACAGCTCGCGGGCCGCGTTCGACGTCAGGACGGCGAAGGGCCGGCGGGTCGCCTCGATCGTCCCCAGCTCGGGGATGGTCACCGCGAAATCGCTGAGCACCTCCAGCAGCAGGCCCTCGATCTCGATGTCGGCCTTGTCCACCTCGTCGACCAGCAGCACGGTGGGCTCGCTGCGCCGGATCGCGGTGAGCAGCGGCCGCGACAGGAGGAACTCCTCGGAGAACACGTCGTCCCGCGTGGAATCCCAGCCCTCGCCCTGCCCGGCCTGGATCCGCAGGATCTGCTTCGCGTGGTTCCACTCGTAGAGCGCACGGGCCTCGTCGACGCCCTCGTAGCACTGCAGGCGGATGAGCTCGGCCTCCGTGGCGGCGGCGACGGCCTTGGCCAGCTCCGTCTTGCCGACGCCCGCCGGGCCCTCGATGAGCAGCGGCTTGCCCAGCCGGTCGGCCAGGTAGACCACCGTCGCCGTCGACCGGTCGGCCAGGTAACCCTGGTCGCCGAGGGCGTCGATGACGTGGTCGATGCTCTCGAACGCCGGGCGCTGTCCGGTGCGGGCTCGGTCCATGGGGCGGGTCCTCTCGGTGGGTGGTCTGTCGCGGGTCGCGCGGTGTCGGCCCGCTCGGGCGCGGGTGCCTTACGGCCGCACGTGCCCCTTGCCGTGGGCGATCCACTTGGTGCTGGTGAGTTCCTCGAGTCCCATGGGACCGCGGGCGTGGAGTTTCTGGGTGGAGATGCCGATCTCGGCGCCGAAACCGAACATCTCCCCGTCGGTCCAGGCGGTGGAGGCGTTGACCATCACGGCCGCCGCGTCGACGCGGGCGCAGAACTCGTCGGCCACGTCGATGCTGCGGGTGGAGATGGCCTCGGTGTGGCCCGACGACCAGCGGGCGATGTGGTCGATCGCCTCCTCGACGCCGTCGACGACCCTGAGGGCGATGTCCATGCTGAGGTACTCCTCGCCCCAGTCCACGTCATCGGCGGGGACGAGGCCCTCCCGGTCCCCGTGGACGGTGACGCCGGCCGTGCGGAGGGCGCCCACGACGCGGTCCACGGCGGCGTCACCGAGGGCGGCGTCGAGCAGGACGGTCTCGGTGGCGTTGCAGACGCTGCAGCGGCGGGTCTTGCCGTTGAGCAGGAGGCTGATCGCCTCGTCGAGGTCGGCGTCCCCGTGGATGTAGAGGTGGCAGTTGCCGGTGCCGGTCTCGATGGCGGGAACCTTGGCGTTCTCCACGACGGCCTGGATGAGGCCCGCGCCGCCCCGGGGGATCACGACGTCGACGAGGCCTCGCGCCTGGATGAGGTGGGTGACCGACGAGCGGTCCTCCGAGGGGAGCAGCTGCGCGGCGTCGACGGGCAGGTCGTGCTCGCCGAGCACCCCGCGCAGGACCTCGACGAGCGCCTCGTTGGAGTTGCGTGCCGACCGGGAGCCGCGCAGGAGGGCCGAGTTGCCCGATTTGAAGGCCAGACCGAACGCGTCGACGGTGACGTTGGGGCGTCCTTCGTAGATCATCCCGACCACGCCCAGCGGCACGCGGACCTGACGGAGCTGGAGTCCGTTGGGCCGGGTCGACCCGCGGGTGACGGTCCCGATCGGATCCGCGAGGCCGGCGACCTGGCGCAGTCCGCCGGCGATGCCCTCGATCCGGTCGGCGGTCAGGCGGAGCCGGTCGAGCATGGCCTCTCCGGTCCCGGCCTCGATCTGCTCGGCGATGTCCACCGCGTTGGCCTCGAGGATCGTCGACTCCGCCGCCACGAGGGCGTCGGCGGCGGCGAGCAGCAGCGCGTTCTTGCGGTCGGCGGTCAGCAGCGCCAGCTCGCGCGAGGCGGCGCGGGCACGACGGGCGGCGCCGTGGAC
>NZ_JAALDU010000104.1 GCF_014145015.1 Dietzia sp. E1
GCCGATGAGGGGCGGGGTCCCCGCCGACGGCCCGGTGGCGGGGTCCGACCCGGTCTCGCGCTGCGCCATGTCCCCGCTCCTGCCGTCGTCGCCGCCGCGTCGCTCCCGCCGGGCGGCCTCCACCCTATTCGGCGCGCGAGCCGGAGCGGACCGGTCGTCGGCCGTGACACGATCCTCTCGTGGAGCAACAGCAGCGTGCGGTCGGACGGCAGAGCATGCCCCCGCCCCTGCCGGTCCGGGACGGCGTCAGCCCCACCCGCCTGCGAATCCCCGCCGACGGCCCGTGGGCGGGCATCGCCGAGTACATCGAGTCGAGGTTCGACCACCTCGACCCGGGCGAGCTGCGGCGCCGGGTCTCCGCCGGCGAGATCGTCGGCGCCGACGGCCGGGCGATCGACCACGACACCCCGCTGGGCGCCCACGAGTTCGTCTGGTACCACCGCGATCTGCCCGACGAGCCCGTCCTGCCCTACCGGGAGGAGATCCTGTACCGGGACGACCACCTCGTCGTCGTCGACAAACCGCACTTCCTCCCCACCACCCCCTCCGGCCACTTCCTGCGCGAGACCGCGCTGGTCCGGCTGCGCACCCGCCTGGGCAACGACGACATCACGCCGATCCACCGCCTCGACCGCGAGACCGCCGGGGTGGTCATGTTCTCCGCCCGCGCCGACACCCGCGGCGCCTACCAGTCCATGTTCGAGCGGCGAGAGGTCACCAAGGTCTACGAGGCCGTCTCCGCGCGCCCATCCGGATGGGACCCGGCCGCGCCGACCCTCGGGGGCCACCCGGTGCCCGTCACCCACCGGGCGCACATCCGGTCGCGGCGCGGCGAGCTGCGCGTCACCCTCCACCCCGAGCTGCCGCCCAACTCCGAGACCCTCGTCGACGTGCTCGGCACCGGACTCAGCGCCTCCGGGCGGCTCGTCGTCCACACGCTCCTGGCGCCCCGCACGGGGCGGCTGCACCAGCTGCGCGTGCACCTCGCCGCGCTGGGGATCGGCATCCTCGGCGACCGGCGCTATCCCGACCTGCTGCCCGAGGCCCCCGACGACCCCGACCTGCCGCTGCAGCTCCTCGCCCGCGAGCTCTTGTTCACCGACCCCGTCACCGGCGGGCCGCGGCGGTTCGTCACGCGCCGGACGCTGGCGCACGCCCCCGTCAGCGGCGCCGCTGGAACGTCAGGTGCGTGACGCCGCTGGGCGGTCAGCAGGTCGGAGTGGGCGCCGCACCGGCCCAGCGGTCGAGGGTCCACTGCACCAACTGCGGCGTGAGCGGCGAGTCGGCGGCGACCAGGCCCATGTGGTCGAGCCCCGGGTAGGTGCGGAAGTCGATCGGATCGCCCGCGGCGCACCGACCGGCGACCCAGTTCTCCTGCATCGTCGGCGTCACGAGCGGATCGGCCAGGCCCTGTGCGACGAGGACGGGCGCCGGCCACGGGCCGGTCGGCGAGTTCTCCCGCAGTCGGTCGCCGAGACCGCCATCGAGGACGGAGTCCGGGAAGACCTGCTCGGGGATCTGCGTCCCTCGCAGGAGAGCGGCGATGACGTCCTTCTCGTTGAAGCACAGGTCGGAGATCTTCTCCACGCCGTGCGCCGTGCCCGGGTTGAGGTGGCCGGACAGGTCGAGGTCGGGGTAGATCTCGTTCCACGACGTGGCGATGTAGGCCGAGACGGTCTTGCCGCCGACGCTGTACTTGTCCTCGTCGGCCAGCCGGTACAGGTCGCTGGCCGGAGCCATGCCCGCGATACCGCGCAGCGTCAGCTCCGGCGCGTAGTCGCCGGCGATCTGCCCGGTCCAGAGCGCACCGTGACCGCCCTGCGAGTGTCCCCACACGACGGTGTCGGTGCTCAGGTCGAGCCCGTCGAGTTGCTGCGCGGCGCGGGAGGCGTCGAGCACGTTGCGAGCCTCGGCCCGCCCCACCAGGTACGGGTGCATGCCGGCCGTGCCCAGGCCCACGTAGTCGGAGATGACGCCGGCCCACCCGTGCTCGGTGACCATCTGCTCGAGGGCGGCGGCGGCGCCGTCCGCGAACGGGGTCGGGCTCAGGGACGGGGCGCAGCGCGGCACGATGCCCGTCGTCCCGTGGGCGATGCTCAGCAGGGGCAGCTCGTCACCGCCCCGGTCGGCCGGCGCGATCGCCACACCGCTGGCCACCGTCACCGTGTCGTCCGGCCGGGTGGTCGTGTAGAGGATCCGCCAGGCGTCGGCGCCGTCCGGCACGCCGGCCGTGAGGGTCTCGGCGCGCAGGAGCACCCCGGGCTCGTCGGGCAGTGGCTCTACCGCGGTATAGAAGGCGTCGGGTTCGGGCCGGTCGTCGCCCCTGAGCAGGACCGCGCTGCCGATCGCCATCGCGAGAACGAGCAGGAACACCACGACCGCCGCCGCCGTCCTCGCCCACCTTCGGACGCGTGCGCGGCCCGCGCGCATGCGGGCGCGGGGACGTTCCACGACGAGCTCGATCAACCCGCGCAGCCCGACGAACACCAGCCACGCACCCACGGCGTAGCGGCTCAGCTCGATCGCGAGCACCGGCCACACCAGGCACAACAGGCCCAGCAGGATCGCCGCGGCGCCGCTGAACAGGCCGGCCACCCGCCGGTCGGCGCTACCGCGCCAGGCCGTGATGACGGTGTGGACCCCGTGCGCCACCAGGGCGGCGACCATCACCCACAGCAGTGTGCGGATGCTCGCCGTGCGCCACGTGAGTACCACGATCCCGGCCACGACGGCGGCGAGCCCTACCGCGATGCGTGTCCACCGTCCGGAGTGGACGGCACCGTCGACGCCGGTGACCGTGGCGAGTCCGACGACGACGAGTCCCGCCCCCGCCAGCGTGACCATCACCGGCATGCCGAGGTGGACGAGAATCAACATCACGCCCAGGGCGATGGACGCGAGGGCAAGAAGGGCGCCGAGGACCCGCCGTCCGCGGTCGCTGTGCTCATCGGCCGTGTCGTGCAAGATCCGTCTCCTCGGGTGCGTCCTCGGGCCGACCTCTACCGGCGTATACGGCCTCCGGTAAGGAAACTATCCCGAGGTCCCGCGCGGGAGACGCCGAACCGCGCGTTCTCACCCGTCGACGTCGGCTGTTCTCACCCGTCGACGTCACCCAGATGGTGTTCGACGTCGTGCACGATGTACTGGCACAGAGAGGCGATGGTGAAGACGTAGCCGTCGCCGCGTCGACCGGTCCTGTCCCGATCCGCGGGGCCGACGCGGTCGAGAACCTTCAGCGTCCGAGCGGTGGTGGCGTCGAGTCGGCGCGCGAGATCGTCCGGGTCGCTGCGCCAGTACCCGTGCTCGACGACCGCCGCCTCGCCGTCGAAATCGTCGTACGTCGGCTCGGCTCGGTCGAGCATCGCCGCTATGCGGTCCCCCAGGACCTCGATGAGGTCACGGCAGTGGCCCGCGTACTCCAGCGGCGACCACACCCGCGAGGACGGTCGCCGCTCGACCCCGGTCCGCCGGAGGACGGCGAGCCACCGGTCGCGGGCGGAAGCCAGTCGGTCGCTCGTGAAAGCCGGGTCGTGAGGCCGGTATCCACAGTCGTCACAGCCAGACTCGAGAACGGTCGTCCAGTCTTTCGTGTCCGGCAGCGAGGGTTCGGGAGGGGTGTCCATGCCTCCACCGTCTCACCGTCCCGGCGGTCCCGCGGCCGGATCGGGTCGGTCCGCGTCAGCCGTTCGCGGGGAGCCAGTCGGCGAACCGGTCGGCGGAGACCTCGGAGAGCCACATCTGCCAGAGCGGTCCGAAGGACACCCGGCGCACACCGAGCTTCTTCAGGGCCGCCAGGTCACCGGCGCCGTGTCCCTTCACCGGATGGGCGGTCGCGTTGACGGGGATCGTCACCGCCTGCACGAGACGCGTGAGCTGATCGGCGGTCGTCACGCCCACCGGGTACACCGATCGCGCTCCGGCGTCCTCCATGAGCGTGATGCGGGCCTCGGCCTCCGCCAGCGGGTCCGAGAAGACGTCCGTCCCCAGCTTGACGGCGTCGGTGCGTCCGTTGATGACGAACGGGACCCCGGCGTCATCGGCCGCGCGGCGGGCGGCGGCGATGTAGTCGGCGTGCTCCTGGCGATCGCGGACACGCTTACCCTCGCGGTGCACGACGTCCTCGATGTTCGCGCCGACCGCGCCCGCCTCGAGCAGGCGGGTGATCAACTCGGCCGGGTCGAGACCGTAGCCCGACTCGACGTCCGCGCTGACGGGGACGGAGACCGCGTCCGTGATCCGCTTGACCACGCGCAGGTACTCGGAGAAGTCCATCTTCTCCCCGTCCGCGCTGCCGATCGCGTCGGCGACGGGGTGGCTGCCCACCGTCAGGCCCCGGAAGCCGGCGTCGGCGGCGACCCGGGCGCTCCAGGTGTCCCACACGGTCGGCAGGACGGCCAGCTCACCCGATTCGTGGAGCTCGGCCAGCGTGGTTGCTCGTGCACGTACGTCGGGCATCTCGGTCCTCCTCGGGAGCGCGGGCTTTCGTCTCCCGACCCTACGCCGGTGGCCCGGCCCTCGGACCACCGTAGAGTGACCCGTATCACATGCCGTCACGCGCACTCCGGAGGTCACCATGAACCACGTCTACAGCGTCACCGAGATCGTCGGCTCCTCGCCGGACGGAACGGACCAGGCCATCGCCAACGCGGTCGCGGAGGCGTCCAAGACCCTGCGGAACCTCGAGTGGTTCGAGGTCCAGTCCGTCCGCGGCAAGCTCGACGGCGGCGCGGTCGCCCACTGGCAGGTGACCATCAAGGTGGGATTCCGGCACGAGTCCTGACCAGACGCCTCCGGCCGCCTCCGGGTTCCCGCGGATCCCGCTGTCCACAGGGCGTTCCGGCGGCTCCACAGAACGCGTCGCGGGGCTGTCGCCGGACCTCGGGCCCGCCGAGACTCGGGGCATGAGATTCGAGGACCTCCCCGACAACTGGAACACACTCCCGCTCGACGACGCCCCGCTCGCCGCCGGCGTGATCGACCTCGTCATCGGTCACCACGACCGCGGCCGGAACACGATGCTCATCCTCCCGTGCGACGAGCACGACGTCGGCCTCCCCGCCCCCATCCTCATCAGCGACGTGGACTGGCTGTGCACGTCGCACGAGCGCCGCGACGCGATGGCCGTCCTTCCCGCCATCGCGTCGCCCGGGTTCGTCGTCGGGCTGTCCGCGAGGCGCCGCCTCCCCGACAAGGTGGTGCGGGGCTGGCTGCGGACGATCGAGGACGAGCTGGACGCCACGGGACAGGCGCTCCTGGCGCTGGGGGTGGCGGACGTGGACACGGTGGAGATCGTCGGCGGCCGTGCCGCGCGCAACGGCAGCCGCGCGTGAGCGGGCCGGCGCGCGGCCGAGTGAGCGGCGCGTGAGCGGGCGGGGCGCGGCCGGATGAGCGGCCTCTGACCGCCGCTCGCGGATGACAGGGACCCGGCATCCCGCCGGTAACATCGACCCTCGTGCCCGACAACTCACAGACCCCGGGAACGGGCAGCATCGTCGACTACTCGGCGCTTCCCGGGCCGGGCGGCCGCCGGTCGAAGCTGCCCGCCGTCGACTCACCGCGGTGGACACTCAAGGTGGCGCTGTCCCAGCGTCCCTGGAGCTTCATCGCCTCCGGCGGCATGGCCGTGGGATTCCTCTGCAACGGGCTCACCCCCGTCGTCGTGGGCCGTGCGGTCGACGACGCGATCGCCACCGGCCGTCTAAACCGGCTCTGGCTGTGGATCGGCGTGCTCGCCTGCGTGTTCCTGGTGGCGATGGTCGCCAACTGGACCGCCCGCTTCATGTTGGTCCGCAGCCAGCAGCTCGTCAGTCACGACCTGCGTACCGCGGTCACCGACCGCATCCAGGACCCGCGCGGGTTCGCGGGCCGGGAACGCACCGCGGGCGGTCTGCTGTCCATCGCCTCGTCGGACACCACTCGCGTCGGGGACATCGTCATGATGACCGTGATGCCCGTCGCCGAGGCGGCGGCCATCACGTACGGCGCGGCGATGATGTTCACGATCAACCCGTGGCTGAGTCTGGCCACCCTGGTCGGCGGCCCGGTGCTGGTCATCGTGGCGCTCCGGGTGGCGCGGCCCCTTCAGCGCCGGTCGGTGGCGCGCCAGCAGGCCATCGCCCAGGCCGCAGCCACCGCGACCGACGTGGTGCAGGGGCTGCGGATCCTCAAGGGTCTGGGCGCCATCGTCACCGTCCGGAGCCGCTACGACGAGGTGTCGGACGACGCCTACCGCAAGACCGTTCACGCCGACGCGGCCGAGGCACGGCTCAACGGCGCCACCGAGGCGACGGGGGCCGTCTTCGTGTCCACGCTCGGCCTCGCGGCGGGCGCGTTGGCGCTCGCCGGGCACGTCACCATCGGCGAGCTGATCACGGTGGTCGGCCTCACCCAGTTCCTCGTGGTCCCCATGACCATGTTCGGCCGCAACATCGCCTCGCGCTGGGCGTCGGCGGAGGCGTCCGGCCGGCGGATTCGCGAGGTGCTCGGCGCGGACTTCGAGCGCGTCTCCGAGACCGACGCAGCCACCACGGAGCGGTTCATCCGCGCCCTGCCGTCGGGCCTGACGGTCGTCGACGGCACCGATCCCGAACTGATCCGCCTCCTCGAGTCACTGCCCCGTACGCGGGTGGCGGTCGTGCCCCACGCCGCCGACCTGTTCGACGGCAGCGTGGCGGACAACGTCCACGCCGATCGCGCGGCGGCCGAACACGCCCTGCGGGTCGCCTGCTGCGACGACATCCCCGACGGCCCGGACAAGCGGGTCGGCGAGAGCGGGCGGATGCTCTCGGGAGGTCAGCGGCAGCGCGTCGCCCTCGCACGCGCGATCGCGTTCGACCCGGAGGTACTCGTGTTGCAGGACCCCACCACCGCGGTGGACTCGGTGACCGAACAGAACCTCGCGGACAACATCGCCCGCGAACGGGCCGGGAAGACCACGATCGTCGTCAGTCAGGCGCCGGCGTGGAACGCCGTCGCGGACGCCCGCCTGAGCGCGCAGCGGCTGCGCGAGACCGCCGAGGGACTGCTCGTGGGGGCCGAGGGATGACGACGACGAGCTCGACGCCGCCCGTAAAGACCGACACCGCCCTCCGGTTCCCGGTCGCCTCTGCAGGCCAGGTCCGTCGCGAGGTGGCCCGGCAGCTCGCCCGGGTCCGCCACGCCCGGCGGTGGCTGGCGGTGGCGTTACTCCTTCTGAGCCTCGGGGCGGCCGCAGGGGTGCTCATCCCCCAGCTCATGGGCCGGATCGTGGACCTGGTCTCCGGCGAGACGCCGGGGTCACTGTGGCAGATCGGCGCGCTGTTGCTGACCGCGGCCGTCGGCGGCGCGGCACTCAGCGCTTCCGGCTTCTACCTGGTGGCCCGGTTGTCCGAGCGGGTGATCGCCAACCTGCGCCAGGACATGGTCGGCACCGCGCTCGGACTGCCGACCCACCGGGTCGAAGACGCGGGCTCGGGCGACCTCGTCAGCCGGTCCACCGATGACGTGGCGGAGCTGTCCTCGGCGGTCACCGAGACCGTCCCGACGCTGTCCACCTCGGCCCTGACGGTCGTGGCGACCGTGATCGCGCTGTTCGCCCTGGACTGGCAGTTCCTCGTCGTCCCCCTCGTCGTCGCGCCCCTCTACTACGTCGCCGCGCGCCGGTACCTCGCCAAGGCGCCGCGCCGCTACGCCGCGGAGCGCGCGGCGATGGCCGAGCGGGCGCGACGTGTCCTCGAGGCCATCCGCGGCCGGGCGACGGTACGTGCGTTCTCGCTCGAGGGCCGGATGCACACCCGGATCGGCAACGCCTCCTGGGACGTGGTGCGCAAGGGCATCCGGGCCCGCACGACGATGCTCGTGCTCAACGTCTGGATGCTGGTGGGCGAGTTCCTCATGCTCGCGATCGCCCTGACGGTGGGCTACCACCTGGTCGCCACCGGCGCCCTCACGGTGGGCGCGGTGACCGGGGCGGTCCTCATGATCATCCGGCTGCGGGGCCCGCTCATGACCTTCATGCGAATCCTCGACGTGGTCCAGTCGGGCTACGCGTCGCTGTCCCGGATCGTCGGCGTCGTGGTGGACCCGCCCGTGCCGGTGCCCGACAGCGGCGTCGACGCGCCGCAGGGCCGGGTCGAACTGCGCGGCGTGAGCTTCAGCTACGGCGGATCGTGGGCCGTGCGCGACATCAGCTTCTCCATCGAACCGGGGCGCACCGTCGCGATCGTCGGCGCATCGGGCGCCGGCAAGACGACGGTTGCCGCGCTGCTGGCGGGCCTCCTGGTCCCGGATGCCGGCGAGGTGCTCGTCGACGGCCACCCGGTGTCGTCGCTGTCCGACCGCGAGCGCATCGCCCGTCTGGCCACCGTCAGCCAGGAGGTCCATGTGTTCTCGGGGACCCTGCGCCAGGACCTCACCCTGGCCAGACCGGAGGCCACTGACGACGAGCTGCTCGACGCGCTGCGCCGGGTCAACGCCACCGCGTGGTTCGAGCGCCTGCCGGAGGGTCTCGACACGGTCGTCGGGGCGCGCGGGCTCCAACTGGATCCGGTCGCCGCGCAGCAGCTGGCCCTGGCCCGCGTCCTCCTGCTCGACCCGGCCGTCATCGTCATGGACGAGGCCACGGCCGAGGCCGGCTCGGCGGGCGCGGAGGCGCTGGAGCGTGCGGCCGACGAGGTCACCCGCGACAGGTCCGCCCTGGTGATCGCTCACCGGCTCGATCAGGCTTCTCGGGCGGACACCATCCTCGTGATGGACTCCGGGCGGATCGTCGAGCGCGGCACCCACGACGAGCTCGTCGCCCACGGCGGGATCTACCACCGACTGTGGAACGCCTGGTCCGCCGGCCGGCGGGCGACCGCCGTGGACAGCGCCCCGGACCCGGCCTAGAACGGGCCCGACCGGGGTGGGCGACGTCAGGAAATCCGGCGAGCGCGCGCGAGTTGGACCACACTGCAGGGGAGGCCGCCTCGGTTCCCGGGCCGCACGCGCGGAACGGGGCGCCCATCGTCCCGCCGGGGGCTCCGACACCGTCGGTCCGACCTGGGGGATGATGGTGGGCGGCCAGATGGCGCAGTTCCACAAGAACACGATCAGCCCGAAACGAGAAGAGTCGACATCCATGACCCAAGGTCCCCAGAAGATCATCTACACCCTCACCGATGAGGCCCCGCGGCTCGCGACCGAGGCGTTCCTCCCGGTCCTCCGCACCTTCGCAGCGCCCGCCGGTATCGGCGTCGAGACCAGTGACATCTCGGTGGCCGCCCGCATCCTCGCCGCGTTCCCCGAGCGGCTCACCGAGGAGCAGCGCGTCCCCGACAACCTGGCCGAGCTGGGTCGGCTGACCCAGGAGCCCGACACCAACATCATCAAGCTGCCCAACATCAGCGCCTCGGTGCCGCAGCTCACCGCTGCGATCGCCGAGCTCCGGGAGAAGGGGTACGACCTCCCCGATTACCCGTACGACCCCAAGACGCCCGAGGAGAAGGAGATCGCCGAGCGATACGGCTCCTGCCTCGGCAGCGCGGTGAACCCCGTGCTGCGCCAGGGCAACTCCGACCGGCGCGCGCCGAAGGCGGTCAAGGAGTACGCGCGGGCGAACCCGCACTCCATGGGCAAGTGGTCGATGGCGTCGCAGACCCACGTCGCGCACATGACGCACGGCGACTTCTACGCCGGCGAGAAGTCCATCATCCTGGACCGCGCCTGCGACGCCCGCATGGAGATCGTGACCCCGGACGGCGAGACCCATGTCCTCAAGACCGTGCCGCTCGAGGCCGGCGAGGTCGTCGACTCGATGTTCATGAGCAAGAAGGCGCTCCTGGACTTCTACGAGGAGCAGCTCGACGACGCCAAGGAGACGGGCGTCATGTTCTCGCTCCACGTCAAGGCCACCATGATGAAGGTCAGCCACCCGATCGTGTTCGGTCACGCCGTCCGCGTGTTCTACAAGGACGCGTTCGCCAAGCACGGCGAGCTCTTCGACGAGCTGGGCGTCAACGTGAACAACGGGATGGGCGATCTCTACGACAAGCTCGAGTCCCTGCCGACCTCCAAGAAGGAGGAGGTCATCGAGGACATCCACCGCTGCCACGAGTCGCGCCCGGAGCTGGCGATGGTCGACTCGGCCCGCGGCATCACCAACTTCCACTCCCCCTCCGACGTCATCGTCGACGCCTCCATGCCCGCGATGATCCGTATCGGCGGCAAGATGTACGGTGCCGACGGCCGTAAGAAGGACACCAAGGCCGTCATCCCGGAGTCCACGTTCGCGCGGATCTACCAGGAGATCATCAACTTCTGCAAGACCAACGGGGCGTTCGACCCGCGGACCATGGGCACCGTGCCCAACGTCGGTCTGATGGCGCAGAAGGCCGAGGAGTACGGCAGCCACGACAAGACCTTCGAGGTCCAGCACGGCGGTGTGGCCAACATCGTCGACGCCGCCACCGGCGAGGTCCTGCTCTCCCAGAACGTGGAGGCGGGCGACATCTGGCGCATGTGCACCGTCAAGGACGCGCCGATCCGCGACTGGGTCCGGCTCGCCGTGGACCGCGCCCGCGCCTCGGGCATGCCGGCCGTCTTCTGGCTCGATCCGTACCGGCCGCACGAGAACAACCTCATCACCCTGGTGAAGAAGTACCTCGCCGAGCACGACACCGAGGGCCTGGACATCCAGATCATGTCCCAGGTGCGCGCCATGCGGTACACCCTCGAGCGCGCCTGGCGTGGCCTGGACACCATCTCGGTCACCGGCAACATCCTGCGTGACTACCTCACCGACCTGTTCCCCATCCTCGAGCTGGGAACCAGCGCCAAGATGCTGTCGATCGTGCCGCTGATGGCCGGCGGCGGCCTGTACGAGACCGGCGCGGGCGGCTCCGCGCCCAAGCACGTGCAGCAGCTCGTCGAGGAGAACCACCTGCGCTGGGATTCGCTCGGCGAGTTCCTTGCGCTCGGCGCCAGCCTCGAGGACGTCGGACGCAAGTACGACAACCCCAAGGCCGCGATCCTGGCCCGGACGCTGGACACCGCTACCGGCAAACTGCTGGAGAACCGGAAGTCCCCGTCGCGGGAGACCGGTGAGCTCGACAACCGGGGCAGCCAGTTCTGGCTCTCGCTGTACTGGGCCCAGGAGCTGGCCGCGCAGTCCGACGACCCGGACCTGGCGGCCCACTTCGCGCCGCTGGCGGGCAAGCTCGACGCCGAGAAGGACACCATCCTCGGCGAGCTCCTCGAGGTGCAGGGCAAGCCGGTCGACCTGGGCGGTTACTACCAGCCCGCGATCGACAAGCTGAAGGAGGCGATGCGTCCGAGCGAGACGTTCAACGCCGCCCTCGCGAGCATCTCCGGCTGACTTCCACGCCGCAGCCGCACCGCACCCCGGGCCCGCCCCGGGGTGCGGTGCGCCATTTCCCGGGAGAATCGAGAGACCGACGTGACCGACGCGACCGACTACCCGGCCCCACGACACGTGTGGCCGCTCCTGCTCGCCGCGGTGAAGGATCTCCATGACCGGGGGTTCGCCGGCATCCGCGCCCTGCCGTACTTCGGTCCCGTCGGCTACTGGCGACTAGAGGTCACCACCGCCGACAACCTCCCGAACGGGGTGGATCTCCCACCCAGGGACGACGACGCGGTGTTCCGGGCCACTGAGGGCGCCTTCCCCCACGTCGGGGACCTCACCGTCTCGATCCGCACGAGCGCGCGGGACGTGGCGGACGAAATCCTGCGCGGCCTCGGCTCCCCGAGCCAGGTGCGGTACTTCAACGATGCCGACTACTGCCGCTGGTTCGCCGCGATGAGGCGCCGTGCCGAGGAGATCGGCGCTCCCCCGTCTGCCTTCGAGGACTTCCACTCCGGCTGGCGCTGCGGCACGGAGGAGATCGACCCGCCGCCGGGGTGGGCGGGCGCCACGTAGGAGTGACGTCCAGAGAAGATGTTCAGCTGTCGAGCGCGGCCTTCATGCAGCGCATCGCGGCCAGCGTCTTGGGCACGCCGATGTAGGGCATCAGGTGCACGAAGCACTCCGCCACCTGCTCCCGGCTCATCCCGGCCACATCGATGGCCGTCTTGATGTGGCCGGTGAGTTGCGGCTCTGTCCCGCCCATCGCGGCCAGGGCGGCCATGTTGAGCATCTGGCGATCGCGGAGCTCCAGGCCGTCCCGCTGGTAGGTTCCACCGAACACCGCGCCGACCACCCAGTCGGATGCCCCGGGCGCGAACTCGTCCAGCTGCTGCTTCCATGCCGCCGCCGACTCCGGGGACTGCGTCTCCTCGACGAACCGGTTGCCCTTGTCCATGCTCAGTTCCACGGTGATACTCCTCGACGGATCGGCGAATGTCCTGGTCAGGCTAACAGGGCAGCCCGTAGGCCCGTCCCGGCCAGGTACGGGGTGGCGGACCCGCAGGGCCCCCCATGAACCGGTCCATCACCCGGACGCGCTTACGCGACGACGCGGAATCGTGATAGCTTCGTTCGTCGGCTTCACAGCCGTACTGAAGCATCGATGACACGACACGCGAGGGTCCACGCAGGGACCTTCTGACACGGCACGGTCGATCAACCCCACCCGCCGGACGTCAGGAGACTCCTTGTCCTCATCCCATACTGCCCCTGCGCCTGTCCCCGGCCGTGCCGGTTGGATGATCGCGGTCGCCGCCGCCGCGGCGTTCCTCGCCACCTTCAACGAGACCTTCCTCAACGTCGCCTTCACGCCGATCATGAACGACTTCGGCGTCGACGTGAACACCGTGCAGTGGCTCACCACCGGGTATCTGCTGGTCGCCGCCGTGTTCGTCCCTGTCTCGAACGTGCTGTACCACCGCTTCCCGACCCGGCAGTTGTTCGTCTCGGTCGTCGCGGTCATGGTCATCGGGTCGATTGTGGGTGCCCTCGCCCCGTCCTTCGAGGTACTGCTGATCGCCCGCCTGCTCCAGGCCATCGGGACGGGTCTGCTCACCCCGATCGGCATGAACATCACGCTGGCCTTCTCGCCCCGCGAGAAGCTCGGGCTGAACATGGGCATCATGGCCGCGATGACCACCCTGGGGCCTTCCCTGGCGATCGTGCTCTCCGGTGTGCTGCTGACGTTCGCCCCGTGGACCACCCTGCTGTGAGTCTTCGGCGCCTTGACCCTGCTCGTCCTGATCGCGGGCGCGATCGCGCTGCGCACCGTGGCTGACCTGGGCCGCCCCGTACTGGACATCCCGTCGTTCTTGCTCGTCACCGTCGGCCTGGTCGGCATCCTCTACGGCATCTCGGCCGCGTTCGGCGGTGCTCCGGTCTACGCCGCGCTCTCGGCGGTCATCGGCCTCGCCGCTCTGTGGGTGTTCGTCGTCCGTCAGCGTCGGATCGCGCACCCGCTCATCGACATGCGACCGTTCTCCAACCGCGCGTTCGTCCTCGGCGTGTCGATGACCATGCTGGGCCTGGTGTTCGTCTTCGCGATGAACGTCGTGATCCCGCTGTTCCTGCAGGCCGCTCAGGGCATCTCGCCGCTGGGTGCCTCACTCACCCTCGCGCCGGGCATCCTGCTCACCGTGGTGGCCGGGCCGGTGGCCGGCCGCCTGTTCGACCGTCACGGCGGCCGCTGGTCTATCCCGCTCGGCTTCCTCGTGATGGCGGTCTTCGTCACCGGCGTCGGCATCGCCGCCGGATACTCGTCGATCCTGCTCTTCGGCCTGCTCTACATCCCGGCCGTCCTGGCCACCGCCCTGGTGATCGGGCCGTCGCAGACCTTCGCGCTGTCCAGCCTGGACCGCGACTCCGCGCCGCACGGCGTGACCGTGGTCTCGACCAGCTTCCAGATCGCGGGTTGCGTGGGCACGTCGCTGGCCGCCGGCATCTACGGCGCCGTGTCCGGTGCCAACCTCGACGCCGGGGGCGACGAGTTCGAGTCCCTGCTCACGGGCTTCCGCAGCCCCGTCGGTGTCGTCGTCATCGTCTCCCTCCTCGGGATCGCGCTGGCGTTCGCCGCGAACCGGGCGGCGCGCACCGCCCGCCAGTCGGCGGCCGAGACCGGGTCGCGCCCCGTCGACTCCGTCGAGTCGATCATGAAGGCCGACGTGTACGCACTGTCCTCCACGGACACGGTCCTCGACGCCCTCACCACGTTCGGCGTCCGCGGCATCTCCGGCGCCCCGGTCCTCGACGCTGACGGCGCGCTGGTCGGATTCCTCTCCGACGGCGACGTCATGCGCTACCTGTCGGCGGCGCACCCGTCGTCGACCTCGATCTACTCCTACGCGATCGGGGCCGACGACGACCTGGTCGACGCGATGGCCGACCTCGCGGATCTCAACGTCATGCGGTTGGCCACCCGGGAGGTCGTGACGATCGACGCCGGAGCTTCGATCGCCGACGCCGTCGCAGCGCTCTCGGACGCACACCTCAAGAAGGTGCCGGTCGTCGGTGACTCAGGCGCGATGGTGGGCATCGTCAGCAGGTCGGCGATCAACCGCCTGGCCATCACCAGCTACCTGGACTCACGCGCCGAGGTGACGCAGCCGGCGGCCGTTCCCGCTCACTGAGCCGACACGCCCGCCTCAGCCGACCGCGCCCCCGCTGGAATGTTCCGGTGGGGGCGCGGTGGTCTCTGTCAGCGTCCGCTGCGTTCCGACCGGCTGCGAGAAGAGCCCCGCCTGGCGCCTCCCGTCGACGGCTTGCCCAGCACCCGCCGCCACCGTTCCGGCATCGGCGCCGTCACCACCACGTCGGGGCCGTCGGGCAGCGGGATGACCATCTTCGCGGCATGTAGGTGGAGCCCGGATCCGCCACGCGACGCGACCACGCTGTCGAACCGGGGGTCCCCGTACCGGTCGTCGCCGGCGATCGGGTGTCCGGCGTGCTGCAGATGGACGCGGATCTGATGCTTGCGGCCGGTGAGAAGTCGTACGTCCACTAAGGTGGCCCAGTCCTCCACGCGCCTGCGGACCCTGACGTGGGTCTCCGCGCGCTGGCCCCGCGGGTCCACCACCACGTCGGCGTCTCGCCTCCGGAGCGGCGCCTCCAGCACCCTGAGGTTCGCAGGCCACCGCCCCGCGACGATCGCCAGGTAGTGCCGTTCGATCTCCGTCTCCCGATCCCGCAGCATGTCGTGGAGATGGCGCAGCATCGGCGGGGTCTTGGCCAGGACCAGAACCCCGGAGGTGTCGCGGTCGAGCCGGTGGCCCAACTCGAGATCGGGTAGGTCGGGGCGGAGGACTCTCAGCGTCTCGATGACGCCGGCGGGCACATCCGAGCCACGGTGTACGGCCACCCCGGCGGGCTTGTCCACCACCAGTAGATTCGAGTCCTCGTAGAGGACGGCCTTGGCCATCCGGTCGAGTAAGGCTCTGGGCGGTCGTGGCGCCGCCATGGCGGGGACCCCGGCCTGCAGCGCGGGGAGGTCGATCACATCGCCCTCCACGAGCCGGTAGTTCTGTTCGGCTCGGCGACCGTTCACCCGCAGCCTGCCCTGGCGCAGAAGCTTGAACAGCAGTCCCGCCGGCACACCCCTGAGCTGGGATCGCAGGAACTTGTCCAGGCGACGGCCGGCGTGCCCTTCATCGACGACAATGGTGGCGGCCGGTCGCGAGACCGTGGTCGTGGCCGGGACGGGGGTCGGCGCGGTCAGACGGCGGGCGGGCGGGGGCCGGCCGCCTGCCGCGCGCTGTGACGTCATTTCGGCGGGCTCAGGGCAGCCTGGCGCGGTTGAGCGTGCTCAGGTCCTCGTTGACGTCCGAGAAGATGGCACTCACGTCCGTGATCCCGAAGCCTGCGAGACGCTCGGTGTGCATCGCGACGTAGGCCTCGGCGTTCGCGCGGGTGTCGAAGAGATAGATCCCTCCGGACCGGCCGGCCGATTCGTCCTCGATCCACACCTTCCAGAGGAAACCCGGCTCGGCGTTGATCGACTCCGCCAGCCCTCGGAACGCCTCCGCCATCTCCGCGCCCCAGGGGCCGCGCATCGAGAAGTTCACCTGTACCACTACAGCCATCGTCGCCCTCCCGGTCTGTCTCAAAAAACCAGGATACCGCTGGTGGATGGATCAGCTTCCCGGTGAACCGACGTCCTCTGCCTGCCCGGGGTGCGGAGCGCGTGCCTGCGCCGCAGCCCACACCCGTCGCCAGTGCTCGGCGAGCGAATCAATGGTCTCGTGGGCGTTCAGCCCGCTGGGCTGCGGCACGACCCACAGCTCGACGTCCTCCGGCCACCCGGGCAGTGCCGTGCTGTCCTGCCTCCCCGCGGTCGCGCCGGGGCGGGAGAACGCGGTCCGGAACGCGGTGATCCCCACGATGGCCACGACCCCCGGGCGCAGCATCTTCGCGCGCTCCGCGAGACGCGCTCCACCTTCCCGCAGCTCCTCGCGGGAGAGCTCGTCGGCGCGCGCGGTCGCGCGCCCGACGAGGTTGGTGATCCCGATGCCGGCCGCGAGGACTTTTCCCTCGTCCGCGTCGGAAAGTCCGGCCGAGGCGTCGACGAAGTCGTCGGTGAGCCCGGCGCGATGGAGAGACGGCCAGAAGCGGTTGCCGGGCCGTGCGAAGGGCGCGTTGACGGCCGCGGTCCAGAGGCCGGGGTTGATGCCCACGATGAGCAGCCGTAGCGCGCCGGGGTCGACCGGCAGGACGTCGTCGACGCCGTCCTCCTGCAGATCGGCGAAGGCGGCGAGATCCTGCTTCGTCGGTCGCCGACCCCGCAGCGGGGAGGGCCGCCGGGGTCGCGCCCTCACGCCCACGGCGACGCCACCTCACCCGTCGTGGGTGCCGCCGGACTCACGCCTCGAGCACGTAGCGGAGGATCTCCACCACCTGGTCGGTGGTCGTGCACCAGGCCTGGGCCTCCGCGTCGACCTCCTTGAGCGGGTGGATGATCTCCGCATCGTGGAGCGTCACGTAGGGCTTGCCCAGGGCCGCGCAGTAGCCGGCGTCGAATGCGGCGTTCCACTGCTTGTACTTCTCCCCGAACCGCACCACCACCAGGTCGCTCTGCTCGATCAACGTACGCGTACGAATCGCGTTGACCTTCGCCGACTGGTGGTCTCGCCAGAAGGGGTTCTCGGTCCCGCCGAGGTGGTCGCCCGCGGCATCGCTCGCCGGGTGGTCGGTGACCGGCTCGGTGAACGTGACATCGAGGCCCGCGGCCGTCGCGCCGCTCCGGATCTGGTCGCGCCAGTCAGTGTGGATCTCGCCGGACAGGTACACGGTGAAGCTCATGACCACACCATCCATGAGTGCGGCGACCGCGGCAACTTCACCCCCGCGAGCCTGAGAATCGACTCATCTCCTCGCCAGAACGTCACCCGTGGCGGCCGTGCCGGTCAGGCCCCCAGTGCGATGCGGTGAGCTCGAGGTGGGGAGGACTGTGATCAGGCGGGCAGCGTATCCGCGCAGTTGCTGTGGCGGCGCAGACTGGCACGGCTCCCCCGGGCACGACGGTCGGCCGGGGGGAAGCCGTGCTCCCCGCTACCCGATCAGGTACGCGAAGCCCCGGCCGGACTCTTCGAGTCCGCGGAGGAATCGTCTCGTCCGGTTCACGTAGTGGTCCACGTACTCCGCTTCCGACTCGTTGCCCGGCTCATCTCCGTCACGAGGGGGCAGACAGGGAACGAAGTCCGCACGGGTGAGTGTGTCCAGATCATCGGCGATCGGGGCGACGTCCTCTGGCGGGATCGCCCGAACCCACGGCAGCCACCCTTCCCAGTTCGCGAGCAGCGTCACGTCGCCCTCGAACATGCGATACGCCGGGCGGGGTTCGTCAGTCGGATCAGACGGTGACGTCATCAACTGCAGATTTCTCCACGCCTTGTCCAGGTAGAGCATGTCCTCCTCCCGAGGGCCCTGTCGAAAGTCGGTCGCGGCGACCGTGGAACCGGGCGGAAAACCCCAGGCATCCGCCAAGGGGTCGGCGCTGATGTAGGCGCGCGGGTCGGCGAGCACGGCCTGGGTGGCGTCGGCGTCGAAGGCATATGCGTAGTAACGGATTCCCATGAGCCCAGCATCGCGGAGAGCGACGTGCTGAGAAGCTCGTGCGCGGCCACCTGTGGATGAAGGATCCGGCTTCGGCTCGCCTGTGGAGAACCAGCGGGCCGGTCACGCGGTGGTGTAGGCGACGAGCGCTGAACAGTAAACCGAGACTCCGACCCGCGTCACGGCGAGTCGAGTAGGTCGATTCCGTAGTCCGCGACGACGGCCCGTACCTCGGCCAGGTAGCGCAGCGCCTGCTCGGTGAGCGGAATGCCGGAGTGGCTGATCCAGCCGATCTCGATGCTCTCGTCCACGTCGAGCGGGATCGCCACGATCTCCGGGTCGAGATCGTCACTGATGATGCCGGTCGAGATGGTGTACCCGTCGAGTCCGATCATCAGATTGAAGATGGTCGCGCGGTCGGCGACCCGGATCTCCCGCTTGCTCGACAGGGTGGAGAGGATCTCTTCGGCGAAGTAGAACGAGTTGTTCGCCCCCTGATCGAACGTGAGCCGAGGCAGATCGGTCAGGTCACCGAGCGTGACCCGCTCGCGGGCGGCCAACGGGTTCTTCCTCGAGATGAAGATGTGCGGGACCGCCGCGAAGAGCGGGTGGAACACGAGGCCGGAATCGCGCAGGAGTTTGTCGATGACCTTCCGGTTGAAGTCGTTGCGGTACAGGATGCCCACCTCGCTCCGGAGCGTCCGGACGTCCTCGATGATGTCCCAGGTCCGCGTCTCGCGAAGAGAGAACTCGTACTGCTCCACGTCAGCGGACCGCACCATCCGGATGAACGCCTCGACCACGAAGGAATAGTGCTGCGCAGAGACCCCGAGCAGTCGGCGGGACGGTGGCTGGCCGAGATACCGCTGCTCGAGCAGGGACATCTGCTCGACGACCTGTCTGGCGTAGCCGAGGAACTCCGCACCCTCCTCGGTCAGCGTCACACCCCGGGCGGACCGCGAGAGCAGCGTGCGCCCGACCCGGGACTCGAGATCCTTCATCGCGGCGGACATGGTCGGCTGGGCGACGTAGAGGAGCTCCGCCGCGCCCGTGATCGACCCCTCCGCCGCGACCTCGATGAAGTACTCCAACTGTTGGAGCGTGATGCCCCTGGATGTCCTGCCCATAGGAACAGACTATAGTGACGCATAGCAAACGATAGTTACCCGATATCTGAACTGGGACTGCAGGATGGGGGCACAGACTTCTCGCAAGGCCGAGCCCGGCCGATCGAACCCCGCATTGGATGTACATGTCGGACGATTTCACGTATCGCATCACCACCACCCGCTTCGACGAGGATTACTCACCGTCGGAGAATTCCCGCACCACCACCAACTTCGCCAACCTGGCACGAGGCGAGCACCGCCGGCAGAACCTCCGCCGCGCCCTCGCCATGATCGACGACCGGTTCAACGGCCTCGCCGGTCGGGACGACCGAAGGCGAGACCGCTACACCGTCGAGCTGGAGATCGTGTCCGCGGATCTGCAGTTCACCTCGGCAGGCGAGGACCAGCGGTTCCCGCTGATCGAGGTCCTGGACATCCAGATCCTCGACCGGGACACCGGTGAGCGTCACCCGGGCATCGTGGGGAACAACTTCTCGTCCTACGTCCGGGACTACGACTTCAGCGTTCTCCTGCCGGCGGCCAACGAGAACACCGCTGAGTTCACCGTGCCCGACGACTTCGGCGACCTGCACGGCAGACTCTTTCAGCGCTTCGTCGCCTCGGAGGCGTACCGGGAGCGCTTCTCCGCGGAGCCGGTTATCTGCATCAGCGTGTCGACGAGCCGGACCTACCGCCGGACCGGACACCACCATCGCGTCCTCGGTACCGAGTACCAGCAGGACGACTTCTCGCTGACCGACGAGTACTTCGCCCGGATGGGGCTGGAGGTCCGGTACTTCATGCCACCGGGCGGCGTCGCGCCGCTCGCGTTCTACTTCCGCGGTGACCTGCTCCACGACTACACGGACCTGCAGCTCATCGGCACCATCAGCGTGATGGAGACCTTCCAGAAGATCTACCGTCCGGAGATCTACAACGCTCACTCCCCTGCCGCGGACGTCTACCGCCCGACCCTGGATCACGGCGACTTCTCGCCCACCCCGATCGTGTACGACCGCGAGGAGCGCAACCGGCTCGGCAAGGCGCAGGGCAGGTTCACGGAGGAAGCCCTCATGAAGCCGCACCGAGCGCAGCTCGAACAGTGGGCCGCCCGCTACCCGGTGCTCGTCGGATGAGCACCAGAGGAGAGTCGATCATGTCCCCGATCCTGCCCACCACCACCGTCGGCAGCCTGCCCAAGCCGTCGTGGCTAGCACAGCCGGAGACCCTCTGGTCGCCCTGGAGGTTGGAGGGCCCCGAGCTGGTCGAGGGCAAGCAGGACGCGCTGCGTATCGCCGTGAAGGAGCAGAGCGATCGCGGCATCGACATCGTCAGCGACGGCGAACAGACCCGGCAACACTTCGTGACGACCTTCATCGAACATCTCGACGGGGTCGACTTCGAGCAGCGCGAGACCGTGCGCATCCGGAACCGCTACGACGCCAGCGTGCCCACCGTGGTGGGCGCCGTGAGCCGCGAGAAGCCGGTCTTCGTGGACGACGCGACGTTCCTGCGGCAGCAGACCGACAAGCCCATCAAGTGGGCTCTCCCCGGGCCCATGACGATGATCGACACGCTGTACGACCGCCACTACTCCAGCCGCGAGGCGCTGGCGTGGGAGTTCGCGGCGATCCTCAACCAGGAGGCGCGAGACCTGGAGGCCGCGGGGGTCGACATCATCCAGTTCGACGAGCCCGCCTTCAACGTCTACTTCGCCGAGCTCAAGGACTGGGGCGTGGCGGCCCTGGAACGCGCGGTCGAAGGCCTGCGCGCCGAGACCGCCGTCCACATCTGCTACGGCTACGGGATCAAGGCCAACACCGACTGGAAGGCGTCGCTCGGCTCGGAGTGGCGGCACTACGAGGAGTCGTTCCCCCTCCTGCAGCAGTCCGGTATCGACATCATCTCGCTGGAGTCCCATAACTCCCGCGTCCCGATCGACCTGGTCGGGCTACTGCGCGGCAAGAAGGTCATGCTCGGGGCGATCGACGTGGCGAGCGAGAAGGTCGAGACTCCTGAGGAGGTCGCGGACACGCTCCGCAGCGCGCTCGAGTTCGTGGACGCGGACAAGCTCCTGCCGAGCACCAATTGCGGCATGGCGCCCTTGTCGCGGGACGTCGCACTCGCGAAGCTCAGCGCACTCAGCGCTGGAACACGCCTCGTCCGCGAGGAGCTCGTCGCCTCTCACGCCTGACGGATCGGGCCGGGTCTGCGAGCGCCGGCCCCGCCCTGCATGCGATGCCCCCGACCGCCACGACCCCGGGCTACCAACGACCGCCGCGGCACTCCGGTCAGCGCCCCGCCCGATCTCCGGAGAGGTCGAGGCCGCCGAAGTGGTGCGCGAGGACGAATGCCATGGCGACGCCGCCGGTGGCTGCAGCGGCCCTGTCCTTCGGAGATCCCACGCGGCGTGCCAGCGCGCCACCCGCCGCGAGATTGAGCACGCCCCAGGCCACGTTGTGCAGTGGCGGGGACAACCCGACTCCCGGGGGCGTGGCGAAGGGCGTCGGGAACCGCTCGCCGGTCATTCCCATGACCGTGTGCGGCACGGCGTTGGCGAGCAGGGCGCCGCCAAGGCCCGCAGCGATCACACTGGTCACTTCGCGTAGAACAGTCACTGGCTCCCCTCTCCGTCGGCGCAACCGGCTCCGCGCTCCCCGGCGACGCTCGACCACGTGCGCTGACACCCGCTGTACGGGCCGGCCCTCACGAGTCTGACAGAGGACCCCGGACTCCGTACCGGGCAACCACGAAGTCGCGGTTGCGCTCGCACCCCTTCAGCTCGAGGTCGAACGCGCCGCCGAAGAGTGGCTTGCCCGAACCGAGGGTCACGGGCGCGATCGAGACCACCACCTCGTCGAGCATCCCCGCCCCGGCGAACTCGGCTGCCAGCCCGCCGCCACCCATCACCCACACATCGCGGCCACCGGCCGCGGACTCGAGTGTTTCCCGATGATCGGACGGGGCGCCCGCGACAAAGGAGACGTGGTCATTCACCGCCTCCAGCTCGCGGTGGGTGAACACGAACGTGGGGATCTCGGGCAACCAGTCACGGTCGTGTTCGAGCACCCACGTGTACGTGGACGCCCCCATGACCTGCGCCCCCACCTCCGTGAGGAACGCGTCGGTGCTGCCCGGCCCGTTCTCGTCGATGTCCTGCTTGAACAGCCAGGCCAGCGAGTGGTCGTCGTCCGCGAGGAATCCGTCGAGGGTCGTGGCGGTGTAGTAGCGGTAGCGGGTCATGACAGTCCTCCTGAGGCGCGGCGGTGCCACATGATCGGGTCGGGATCGAGGTGCCTGATGTCGACGCCGGCCTGCGCGAGCATCCAGCGCGCGAGCTGGCGGCGGTGGGCCGAGAACGTGAGGGTGTGGGCGACGATCTGCGACAGCAGGAACGACTCGGGTGGGTCACAGAGCGCGTCGACCACCCGGTCGCCCCATGCGCCACGGCGTTCCACATCGCGGGTCATGGCCAGCCACCGCGCGGCGATCTCGGAGTGCCGCCCGCGGAGACTCGTGGCGTCGTCCTCCACCCCGAGATCGGGCTCGTCCTCCCCCTCGATGCATGCGAGCCACGGCAGCTTGTCCAAGGCCAGGTGGTGCAGGACGTTCGCGAGAGTCGTCTCGTCACCCGACCACTCGAGCACCCTGTGTCCCGGCAACCTCTCGCGCCGGAACTCGTCGTCGTCGACCCCTTCGGCGGCGGCGAGTACCGCGTCGGTGTCCTCGAGGTCGTGCCGGACCATCAGCGCGACGACGTCGCCGGCCGAGATCTCCTGCCCCGCGTCGACGTAGAGCACCGTCGGGGAATGGAAGTGGATGCCGTTCGGTGCAGGCAGCCAGTGGCCCCGGTCGTGTCGCGGCGGCATGGCGCCAGGAGGGCACCCGAACGCCCGCGAGAACGCGCGCGAGAATCCCTCGACCGAGTCGTATCCCGCTGCGAACGCCGCATCGATGACGCTGCGTCCTCCTTGGATCTCCCAGGCCGCGCGCTCGAGGAGGACACGCCGCCGCATCGCCGCCGGCGCCTCTCCTGCCGCCCGGCTCACCTGACGACTGAAGTGGAACGACGACGAGTAGGCGTCCGCCGCGAGCGTGTTCAGGACTGCGCCGCCTTCGTGCTCGGCGAGAACGGCGTCGAGCAGCTCGCGGAGGCGATCTCGTCCCGGGCGTCGTGCGGTCATGCTGTGATTATCAGTGGAACGGGGCGCCCTCGGCTTGACCGTTCTTGCTCGATGCTCTGACGCTCGGTCGGCCGGAATTTGTCCGTGGGCCGCACCGGACGCCCACGCGTATGCGCCGTAGCGCCGGCCTAGGAGACTGCTGAACATGAGTATTTGGAGGCTTGGGGGCCACCGGATATTGCG
>NZ_JAALDU010000105.1 GCF_014145015.1 Dietzia sp. E1
GTATCAATGTCACCGACGCCTACGCCAAGTCGTTCCAGAACAACAGCAACCGTGGCGACGTGGTCGAAGTCATCAATACCGTCGGACCAACACTTCCTGGGACCGACGGACTGGGCGACTGGAACATCCCGTGGGAGACCTGGCGTGCCGGAAATGCCGATCAGGCCTGAGGGGTCCAGTCACTATTCTGACCTCGACCAAAGGCCAGGCCAAAATCGTCCGGCGAGCGCGGGAATAGCCAAAATGCACACTCTTCCGTGGTCATTGATCGACGTTTGAATTTCCTGACATTCGACGTTCATGGACGAGGGAGTCTCGCCGGATTCGTTTTTGGCGGCCCCACCGGCACAAACGAACAATGGCAGCCAGCAGGTGCGCAAGATGGTGCGCGACATCTGGTGCAACCAGCCGGTGGACGCGAATACGCCCGGAGCTAATACGCAGACCTTCCACTAAACGGGCCCTTCACTATGAAGGGCCACTAAACGATGCCGAGCTGTAGTTTCTGCGAACTCACCCTTCCCCAAATTTCCCCCATCTTCGAGGGCACGAGGGTTCTCCACCATGGTCTCGATCGTTCCAGCCTGTCCTGAGTGTCAGCTCGCCAGCGGAAATTCTTGATCAGACCTCCACCTGATCTCCACACAAATACGCGGGCGTACCGGCCAATGTGGAACTCGACCGGAAGGCAGGGGCGCGGTATGGAGTGGGCGAGTGTAACCGTGGTGGCCATTGGCCTGGGCGTGTTCTGGGCCAGCGTGCTCTGCCTCATTGTCGCCCTGACAGGGACCGCTCCCCAGGCGTGAGACACCCAGGGACCAATCGATGGGTGAGCCGGGTTCAACCACCTACCCCACATACCCCATAGGGGTATAATTGGAGGTGTTCCAGTGAGCACCAGCAACGAGTATGAAGAGGAGAAGATGTCTATCCAGCCTCGCAGTAACCTTCCGTTGGAAGCGATCGCTGAATCCTGCACGTGCTGCTCCACACCCAGACCCTCGGTGCCGATGCCGATCCACGGTCTCCAGACCGACCGCCACGCCCCGCACCCGGCGCCACCACCCCCCAGACACCGGCGGGCCACACGCTCGGGACTGAGAAGTAGCGAAGGACGATCGCGATGATGTGGAACAACGGGATGGGTTCGGGAATGGGCTGGATGTGGATCTTCTGGCTCTTGGTCATTCTGGGCACGGTGGTGGTCACCGTCGTCCTGGCGAAAGCGTTCACCGGCGGCCGGGGCCAGACCGGAGGGCATGAGCATGTCAAAACCGGGGAACGCCCGCGCCAGCCGCGAGAGATCCTGGACGAACGCTACGCCCGTGGAGAGCTAACCACCGAGGAGTACCGGGAGCGACTACACACTCTGGGCGAGGGACGGCAGTGAGCGAGCTGACCCGACGGCAGCTCCTCGCACTGGGTTTGGCAGGGGCCGGCACCGCCGCCGTGGGCGGGGCCGGCCTGTGGTGGACCGTCAGTGAGGGCAACACCACGAACAGTGGTGGCTTCTCCGACGGTGGTGACGACCTTCTCGAGCCGGACGTGGTGGCCAGTCGGGACGGTGTGCTCGATCTGGAGTTGGTCGCCGCCCCCGCCCGGGTCAAGATCGGCGGGCGAAACGCAAACGTGCAGGCGTTCAACGGCACACTCCCAGGCCCCACCCTGCGCGTTCGGGGCGGAGACACGATCCGAGTGGCGATTGCCAACGAACTCGACACCCCGACCAACCTGCACGTACACGGGTTGCACGTCTCCCCCGAGGGCAATGGCGACAACCCCTTCGTCAGCATCTCCCCCGGCGAGTCCTTCGACTACGAAATCGTCCTGCCAAACGACCACCCGCCCGGGACTTTCTGGTACCACCCCCACCACCACGGCCATGTCGCTGACCAACTGGCGGCCGGACTCTACGGAGCGATCGTTGTTGAGGACCCCGAGCCGGTCCCGGTGTCCCGTGAGCGCACCTTGGTCGTCTCCGACATCACCCTCGACGGCACTGGCAACCCGGCTGCCGCGTCCCCGCCCGAGAAGATGATGGGCCGTCAAGGCGAGATAGTGATGGTCAACGGCCAGGTTCGGCCCCGGGCCACCGCTTCGCCGGGAGAGCGAGAGCAGTGGCGGATCGTCAACGCCTGCCCGTCCCGCTACCTGCGCCTGACCCTGGATGGTCAGTCTCTGCGCCTGCTCGGCCGTGACACCGGCCGCCTACCCGAACCTGTCGACCTCACCGAGGTGACGCTGGCTCCCGGAAACAGAGTCGAACTCCTGGTGGACGCTCGCCAGGGCACCTCCACTCTGCTCAGCATCCCGGTGGACCGCGGCGCCATGCCTGGCATGATGGGCGGACCCATGGCCGGTGCGTTCCCGGCGGACGACGAGCCGATCGGTCTGCTCACGCTGGACGTGACTGGGCCCCCGGCGGACGAACCCGATCCCGTGCCCGCAGGACCGGCCCTGCGGGACCTGCGCACCGCACCGGTAACTGCCCGTCGAACCCTGGAATTCGCCATGGGCATGGGCATGGGCCGTGGGATGCGCGGAGCCGAATCGATGATGTCGTTCACCATCAACGGCCGACAGTTCGACGCCGACCGAAACGACATCACGGTCCGCGCCAGAACTGTGGAGGAATGGACCCTGACCAACACCAGCCCCATGGACCACCCAATGCACCTGCACGTGTGGCCCATGCAAGTCCTCGACGACGGCGAGTCACCCACCTGGCAGGACGTGGTCAACATTCCGGCCTTCGGCCGCGTCACCATCCGCGTGGCCTTCGACGACATCGTCGGCCGCACCGTCTACCACTGTCACATCCTCGACCACGAGGACCTCGGCATGATGGGCACGATCCTGGCCCGCTGAACTCGGCGCACCCGACCGCAAGCACACCGCCAACCCCGCCCGACGAGAAGAAAGTACGGTACCGCATGGATCGCAGCGCCCAGTCCTCGAACTCACTGACCCTCACTGGATCCGTTGCGCTCGGGACGGGGGTGATGATCGGGGCGGGCATTTTCGCCCTGGTAGGGCAGGTCGCCGAGCTGGCCGGGGGGTGGATGCCGTGGGCCTTCCTTGCCGGGGCAGTGGTGGTGGCCTTCAGCTCCTACTCCTACATCCGCTACTCAGCCACCAACCCTTCCTCGGGCGGAATCGCGATGCAACTCAAAGCCGCGTATGGACCCGGGGTCGTGGCTGGCTCGGTTTCGCTGTTCATGTACGTGTCGATGATCCTCGCCGAGTCCCTTCTCGGCCGAACCTTCGGTACCTACATGCTGCGACCGTTCGGGATGCAGGACTCCGACGTGTGGGTCCCGGTGCTGGCCGTCCTCGCCATCGCCGGCGCCGCACTGGTGAACCTGGTGGGCAACCAACTAGTGGAGCGCTCTGCCACGGTCACCGCAGCGCTCAAGATCGTCGGCATCGCGGTGCTGGCGATCGCGGGAATCCTCGCCGCGGGACTCTCCTCCCTGCCCCGGCTCATTACCGCCGCTGGACGCACGCCACCAGACCAGGGATGGGTGGGCTTTCTCGCCGGTGTCACCCTATGCATCCTGGCGTACAAGGGGTTCACCACGATCACCAACCACGGCGGGGATCTGAAGAACCCCAAGCGCAATATCGGCCGCTCAATCATTATTTCCATCGCCCTGTGCACGGCGCTCTATCTATTGATCACCGTCGCAGTCACTGCGAGCCTGACCGTGCCAGAGATCATCGAGGCCCGCGACTACGCACTGGCCGAAGCAGCCCAGCCGATGTTCGGCGACTGGGGCATGAGAATAACCGTGCTTATCGCGGTGGTCGCCACACTGTCTGGACTGATCGCGAGCCTATTCTCAGTCTCGAAGCTCTACGACATGCTCCGAGAAATGGGCCAAGCCCCGGGCCTGCCCGGCCGGCCAGGACATCAGTCGCTCTACATCACCGCCGGGCTGGCGATCGTGATGGCCGCCTTCTTCGACCTCTCCCAGATCGCCTCCCTTGGCGCTATCTTGTATTTGGCCATGGACATTGCCATCCACTTCGGGATCATCCGCCGTCTCAAAAACGACGTCGCCGCCAACTCCTGGATCCCGTTGCTCGCGATCATCCTTGACCTCGCGGTACTGGTGCCCTTCCTGCTCACCAAGAGCCAATCGGACCCGTTCACCCTCGTCATCACCGCGCTAGTGGCCCTAGCCATCGTCCTCGCCCAGTGGCTCGCCGTGCGACACCACCAACACCAGTGAGAACACAGAGCACACCAGAGACTCCAACCAACCCAGCGCGATTCAGGCCGCACGACGCGCGTCCGCTGAGCGCGTTGAGGCGCGCATCTCCCCACACTTGTGGCACACGCCGTACCGGCTTCGCCGAACCTTCACGTGAAGGACAGTTCGTCCTTCACAAACACTTGGCAGATTGGGGGTGTACCGATCAATGGTCCCGTGCACTCGGGGCTGGATCGAGCACCCAGGAGGAAACGATGCAGGCGAGATGGAGTATCAACATCACCCCTATCGAAAGGGGCGCTCGCATCGTGTTGGGTCTTCTCGGTGTCGTTGGCGGAGGAATTCTGCTCAGCCAGGCGGACTCCACGGGCGCGGTGATCGTGGAGCTGTTGTTGATCGTGGCTGGTCTGGACCTGATCGTCACTGGTGGGACCGGGCACTGTCCACTGTACAAGAAATTGGGCCGCCTCCCGCTTCGGAAAGGACACCCCTCATGAGCGAGCAATCACCCCAGGAGCGACGGCGCCAGCCACTAGACGCGCCCCCTGATCAGCCCCCCGTTGCGGGGTCGGCTTCCCCCTACAGCGATGGGCCTCTGGAAGAGCAGTACCCGCCCGAGCCCTCGAAGCCCGGACGCTCCGGTCATCGTTGGATGATGCTCGCGTGTTGTGTCCCGATGCTCGTTCTTGTCGGGGTCCTGCTGGTGACCGGGGTCGCAGGCACCGGAGTGATCGTGTTTGGCGCGCTGTGCGTGGCGATGATGGGCCTGATGATGTTCGCAATGCCCGGTGGCCACGGCCATTAACCCGCCACTACACGCTCCTGGGATCCATCAGCCCGATGATTGCCGCTGCGGCGATGGCATTGTCCTCCCTGTCGGTCGTGGTCAACGCCAACCGACTCCGGGGCTTCACTGCCGAACGGGCCGCTGATGACACCGCGGTGTCGCTCGCCTCCGAACCTGTGGTGGAAGTCGGCGACGACCGCCACGATCCTGGATCAGAGCCAACTCCCCATGCCACTGACCCGGTATGCGGCATGAGCGTGGACCCGGCCTTTGCCACTGCCAGCGCCACCCACGAGGGCCACACCTACTACTTCTGTTCCGGCCACTGCGCGAGAGTATTCGACACCCGACCCACAGACTTCGCCGCCACCACCGAGCGAGGAAGCGCCCCGCCGCAATGACCTCCACCAGAGATGCTCTCCTCCAGACGCGAGCACTAACTCGCACTGACCCGATCAGATCCTCAATTTCGACCATATTTCGCCCTGCCGGTTGCTCCCGGTGGGGATGAGCAATCACACCAGAACTGACCTTGCGGTCAGGAGGAGGGGTTCATGACTCACGGACACGGAGGCCACAGTTACACGGACGGTGCGCGCGGCCCTGGGTGGGGACTGGCCATCTCGGCGTGGCTGACGGGAATTTACTTCTTCATTGAAATTAGCATCGGGTTGTTAGGGACGTGCTTCGGAAAGCAGGGTTCTGATG
>NZ_JAALDU010000106.1 GCF_014145015.1 Dietzia sp. E1
CCGTCGAGCAGGCACGGGTACCTCCTCGTCCGGGGCGGGCGCGGGTCCCGGGGTGCGTTGGACGACGCGCTCGCGCTCACGTCCCCGCGAACCCGGTTCGGGTTCCGTCGGCGGCAGTGGCCGGATCCGGCCGTCCTCCGTGCGCGTCTCCGCGGCGCCTCCGGCGGCGATCACGGCGGCCGGCGGCGGCCGGCCGGACGTCGGTGTGGATACGGGTGTCGGTGTCATCTGGCTGGGCTCCTCTCGCGCTCGACCCTCGGTGGTCTCGCGTCCTCTACCCTCTTGACGCCGCGGATCGCGCCCGTGGTTCCACCTCGCCTACTGCACACCGGACGGGTGTTGCCTAGGCTGTCCCCATGCGTGGACTGATAGTCGACTACTTCGGCGTGCTGGACGGCACGGACGAGGACCGTGAGAACTGGCGGTCGATCCTGACCGGTGCGAGGGCCAACGATGTGCGCCTCGCCGTGCTGAGCAACGAACCCGAGGGGCCGGGGGCCGACCGCGTCCGCGAGGACGCCCGTGAGTACGGGATCGACCACGTGGTGCTCAGCGGCGCGATCGGCGTCGAGAAGCCCGAGCCGGAGGCCTTCCTCGAGGCCGCCCGCCGCCTCGAGCTCGAGCCGAGGGAGTGCGTGATGGTCGACGACGCGATCGAGAACATCCTCGGCGCGGTGCAGACCGGCATGATCGGCGTGTTCTACCAGATGTTCGATCGGGCGGCCGTGGAGATCCGCGGTCTGCTCGGGTTGGACGAGGCGGTCTGACGCCGTGGCGACCAGGCTGGCCACCGCGGACGCGGACCTGCTCCTCGGGGACGCCGCGCGTTCCCGGAGCCGGCACTCGTGTTCGTTGGCCCTGGTCGCCCGCGACGAGCCGTGGGACATCGACCGTGTCATGGAATTCGTCGACACGCGGCTGGCCGACGCGCCCCGCTACCGGCAGCGGATCCGCCAGGTCCCGTTCGGCCTGGCCAGGGCGGTCTGGGTCGACGACCCCGACTTCGACCTGAGTTTCCACGTCCGCCGGTCGGCGCTGCCGGCGCCGGGCGGGATGCGGCAGCTGGCCGACCTGGTGGCCAGATTGGTCGACAGGCCCCTCGAGGCGGATCGTCCGCTGTGGGAGCTGTACCTCATCGAGGGCCTGCCCGACGGCCGGTTGGCGATCCTCACCAAGACCCACCACGTCCTGCTGGGCGGGCCCAACGCCGTCGATCTGGCGCAGGTGCTCATGACCGACGAGCGCGTCTCCGCGGATGTCGACGAGGTCGCCACCTGGACGCCCGTGCCGTCACCCGGAGACGGGGTCCTGGTGCTGGACGCGCTCATGACCATCGCGACCGACCCCCTGGAGCTGGTCCGGCGTTCGGGACGCCTGGCGAACGCGCTGGAGCGCGCGACTCGTGGTCTCGTGGGGGCGGCCACGCTCTCCGTGTTGCGTCCCGGCGGGGGTCTGTCGGAGATGTTCCGCACCGCGCGCCCCCGGGGCAGCAGGGTCGGGCTCGCGTCGTTCCCGTTGTCCGAGGCGAGGGAGATCGCCCGGGCGCACTCCTGCAAGGTCAACGACGTGGTGCTCGCTGTCCTGTGCGGGGCGCTGCGGTCGTGGATCCTGTCCTGCGGTCATCCGCTGTCGACGTCGGACAGCCTGCGCGCGATCGTCCCGATGGCCGTGACCGCCGAGGCCGACGGCGCCGAGGCGCCGGGTGACGTGACGTCCGCGGAGATCGCCTCGGCGCTCATCGGTATGCCGGTGGGGGAGCCGAATCCCCGGATGCGGTTGGCGCAGATCGCCCGCGAGGCCGCGACCCAGCGGTACCCGCGGGAGGCGGTCGGCGCCAAGTCCCTGGCCCGGCTCTCCGGGTTCGCCCCGCCCACCTTGCACGCGCTGGCGTCCCGGGCGGCGATCATGTTGCCGTCGGAGAGCTACGACCTGGTGGTGACCAACGCCCCCGGTCCGCAGCACAAGGTGTTCTGGGGCGACGGCGAGCTGGTCGAGGTCTACCCCGTCCCGGCGCTTCTCGAGGGCCAGGCGCTGGCCGTGTCCATGAGCAGTTACTCCGGCACCGTGTACTGCGGCTTCACCTCCGACCGCCAGGCCGTCCCGGACGTCGAGGAGATCGGCGAGCTGATCGCGTCGGCCCTGGACGAGCTCGCCGGTTCCGCTGGCTGACCGGAACCGGCCGATCCACCGGCGCCCCCCAGTAACCGTCACCCGCCCCAGGAAGGCCCACCGATGCGACTGTTCATCCCCGCCACGCTGACGATGCTCGAGACCCTGCTGGATGCGGGCGAGATGCCCGTGCGGAGCGGGACCGCGTTCGCGGCGACCCCCGCCCTGATCGAGTCGTACGCGGAGGGCGACATGGAGGAGATCGAGCACGTGGCGTTCCTCGAGGCCGCCCGCGCCTCCCTCCGCCTGCTCGGCGGCGAGCTCGACTCGGGGACGGCGCACGAGGCCCACCCGTACCGGCGTGTCGTGGTGAGCGCGGACGTGCCGGATGAGCAGGTCACGCCGCGCCCGGATCTCGACACCGCCGTCGTGCGCCTGACCGGTGGGACGGTCGCGATGGCCGACATCGCGGCCGTGCACGTGGACCTCGCGGGAGCGGTCGACCTGGTGCGAGACGCCGTCGAGGCGGTCGATCGGGCCGATCTCGGGGACGAGGACGCGGAGCTCACCGTGGGGGACGCCCTCGACGTGGATCTGGCGTGGTACGACGCCGTGGAACTGCCGTTCCTGCTCACCCTGCTCTGAGGGCGACGGTATGGGCGTCGACGGCTTACCTACGCTACCGTAGGTTCATCTTCTGGCAGCGTCGGTCCGATCCCCGGGCCGCGGGTGGCCGGACGCGAGGAGGCACCAATGTCCGAGTCGAAGAGCGGGCTCAGTCGCATCATGCGGGCGGCGGCCGCGCGGGTCCCCGAGCCCCGGGGCGCGCGTCGGTTCCTCAACCGTCTGACGCACCCACTGCGCATGGACGACTACTCGTCGCTCATCTACCCACTGTGGTCCGCGCGGGAGCTGCGCGGCGAGATCGTCTCCGTGCGTCGCGAGGCCGACGACGCGGTGACGCTCGTCATCAAGCCGGGGTGGGGCGCCACCCCGGAGTACCGCCCGGGCCAGTATCTGGGGATCGGTGTGCTGCTCAACGGCCGTTGGACGTGGCGGTCGTACTCGCTGACCTCGGCGCCCACGAGCGGTCGTGGCGAGTACTCGGTGACCGTCAAGGCGATGCCGGAGGGCCTGCTGAGCAATCACATCGTCGGCACCGTCGAGCCGGGCACCATCGTCCGGTTGCAGGCCCCGGCCGGTGACTTCCACCTGCCCTCCCCGACTCCGGACAAGCTGATGTTCGTCACCGCCGGGTCGGGCATCACGCCCGTGATGGGCATGCTGCGGTCGCTGGACCGGCGCTCGGCCGACGAGCGGTTCCCCGACGTGGTCCACGTCCACTCCATCCGCGACCGTGAGGACGCGCTGTTCCACGACGAGCTGCTCGCGTTGGAGCGCACCCAGCCCGGGTACACCCTCCACCTGCGGGTGACCAGCGAGGAGGGCCGTATCAACGCCGAGCAGATGGCGGCGCTGGTGCCGGACTGGTCCGAGCGGCCCACGTGGGCCTGCGGTCCGTCGGCGATGCTCGACGAACTGACCGAGCACTTCGAGGCCTCGGGGCGCGACGACCTGCACGTCGAGAGGTTCACCGTGGACCGCAACGCGGGCGCCTCGGGCGGGACGGTCAAGTACGGCTCCACCGGCAAGACCGTCGAACTCGACGGGGCCACGACGATCCTCGAGGGCGGGGAGAGCGTCGGCGTGCAGATGCCGTTCGGGTGTCGCATGGGCATCTGCCAGACCTGCGTCGTGGGCCTGGACGAGGGGCACGTGCGGGACCTGCGCAACGGCACCGA
>NZ_JAALDU010000107.1 GCF_014145015.1 Dietzia sp. E1
GCCGCCGGGGGAGTGCTCGACCGCACGCTGACCCTGCGCCCGCCCCGCCCACTGGCCGCGGGGCGCCACGAGCTGGTGGTGTCCCTCGGCCCGGCCGGGGGCGCGGCGCAGGAGCTGGCGGTGTTCGGGCTCGAGGTGGCCCCGGACGGCTCGCTCTCGCTCGGGTCCGGGGCGCTCGGATCGGTACCGTTCGGATCGTGAGTGCCGGAAGCTGTACCGACGACGGTCGGTAACGGCGAGAGGGAGGCGACATGGCAACCGGGGACGACGACCGGAGGGGTGACGACGCGGTCGGCCGGACGGATGACGGCCCCGGGGAACGCCGCATCGTCATGGCACCGCACCTGCGTGGTCTGGAGCCCGACCCCCACCGCGGGGCCGAGGTCGACCAGAAGTCACCGGGCGAGCTCGACGAGGCGGTGCCGCGCGGGGAGTTCATCCGGAGTGTCGTGGGCACGATCGCCGGGCTGGCCGTGGCCCTCCTGGTCTATCTGGTCATGCCGGGCGACCTCGAGCACAACGCGCGCCTCACCGCGGCCGTGGCCGTGCTGCTCGGCATCTGGTGGATGACCGAGTGCATCCCCATCCCGGCGACCGCCCTGGTGCCGCTCATCGCCTTCCCCGTACTGGGTCAGGACATCTCGGTCGACGACGTGGGCGCCGAGTACGGCAACAACATCATCTTCCTGTTCATGGGCGGGTTCCTCATCGCGATCGCCATGCAGCGGTGGAACCTGCACCGTCGGATCGCCCTGCTCACCGTCCGCGCGATGGGCACCCGGTCCACGCGCGTGATCGCCGGGTTCATGATCGCGACCGGGTTCCTGAGCATGTGGGTGTCGAACACCGCGACGGCCGTGATGATGCTGCCGATCGGCGTGTCGGTGCTGATGCTCGCGTCCGAGCTCGGCGGCGGCGACGGTGACGGGAAGACCGCGATGCCGGAGATGGACCCGCAGGCGGACCCGACCTCCGACGCGGTCAAGGAGGCGGTGATCCGCTCCAACTTCGGCACGGCCCTCATGCTCGGCATCGCCTACGCGGCGTCCGTCGGGTCACTGGCGACGATCATCGGGACCCCGCCCAACACCCTGCTGGCCGGCTACCTCAGCGCCGAGCACGACATCCAGCTGGGCTTCGGCCAGTGGATGCTGGTCGGGCTGCCGCTCGCGGTGGTCATGCTGGTGATCACCTGGCTCCTGCTCACCAAGGTCCTGTTCAAGCCGGAGATCGAGCGGATCCCCGGTGGGCGGAAGCTGTTCGACGACGAGCTGCGCAGACTCGGCCCCACGTCGTCCGGAGAGAAGCGCGTCCTGGCCGTCTTCGTGGCGGCCGCGGTGGCGTGGGTGGCGGTCCCGCTGGTGTTCGAGGACCCGCCGATCTCGGACGCGGGCATCGCGCTCGCGGCCGGCCTGCTGCTGTTCCTGCTGCCCGCCGGGTCCCGGCGGGGCGTGCGGCTGCTGACGTGGGACGCCGCGCTGGCGCTGCCGTGGGGCGTCCTGCTGCTGTTCGGCGGCGGCCTCGCGCTGTCGTCGCAGTTCTCCGGCTCGGGGCTCACCGACTGGATCGGCGAGCAGGCCGCTGCGCTGGGCGCCCTGCCGGTCGTCCTGTTGGTGGTGGTGGCCGCGACGGGGATCATCTTCCTCACCGAGCTGACGAGCAACACCGCCACCGCCGCGACGTTCCTGCCGGTGGCCGGCGGCGTCGCCCTGGGGCTCGGGGTGGACCCGATGTTGCTGGCGGTGCCGGTCGCGCTCGCCGCCACCTGCGCGTTCATGCTGCCGGTGGCGACCCCGCCCAACGCGATCGCCTACGGCTCCGGGTACGTGACGATCGGTCAGATGATCCGGGGCGGCCTGTGGCTCAACCTCATCGGGATCGTGCTCATCACGGTGGTCACCATGACGCTGTTGGTGTGGGTGTTCGGGTTGACCGTCTGACGGACGGTCGCGGGGGACCGCGAGCGCGGTCTCACCCGAGCTCGCGCCGCATCACGATCCGGGGGAAGCCCGCCGTCACCGAGGACGTGTCGGCGACCTTGACGAATCCCGCGGCCTCGAACAGTGAGCGGAACCCGACGAAGGCCATGGTGAGGTCGACCTTCTCCCCGCCGTTGTCCACCGGGACGGCCTCGACGGCGGGGGCGCCGTGTGCCCGGGCGAAGGCGACCGCTCCCTCGACGAGGTCGTGGGCGACGCCCCGACCCCGGTACCCGGGTCGGACCCGGATGCAGAAGATCGACCACACGGGGCGCGTGTCCACGGTCGGGATCACCCGCGACCGGGCGACGGGCAGGTGGTGGCGCGGCGCGACGGCCGCCCAGCCCACGGGCTCGGACCCGAGGTAGGCGAGCATCCCCGGGGCGACCTCTGCCGCGCACAGGTCGCGGACCCGGTCGCCCCGGGCGCGGCCGACCAGTGACCTGTTGGTCGCGGAGTCCACCCGGTGACTGAGGCACCAGCACACCGAGGCATCGGGGTCCTTCCGGGGGCCCAGGAGAACCGCCACGTCGTCGAACCGGGTGGCGGGGCGTACGACGACGCCGTCGGTGGAGGAGTTCATGGGGCCGTCCTCGAGTCTCGTCGACCTGCGACGGGTCCGACGCTAGTCCGCCGGCGCGCCCCCGGCATCCGACCGACCGGCCCGTGGTGGACACCGCCGACCGGGGCGCTAGCGTCGGGGCATGTCCGTCCCACGCGAACCCTCCCGCCGCTCGGCCGTCGAGCCGTTCCACGTGATGAGCGTCCTCGCGGCCGCGGCCAGGCGCCAGGAGACCCACGGGGACGTGATCTCCCTGTGCGCCGGGCAGCCCTCGACCCCGGCCCCGGCACCGGTACTGGCCGCGGCACGCCGGGCCCTGGACACCGAGATCCTCGGCTACACCGAGGCCGTGGGGATCCGGCCCCTGCGGGAGGCGATCGCCGCGTATCACCGGCGACGGGACGGGCTCGACGTGAGTGCCGACGACGTCGTCGTCACCACCGGTTCCTCCGGAGGCTTCACCGCGCTCTTCCTCGCCGCCTTCGACCCCGGCGACACCGTGGTCATGGCCCGCCCCGGGTACCCCGCCTACCGCAACACCCTCCAGGCGCTGGGGTGCCGCGTCCACGAGATCGCCTGCGGGGCGGACACGCGGTATCAGCCCACCGTCGCGCAACTCGAGGCGGTCACGGCGGAGCTCGGCCACGCACCCGCCGGGCTCATCGTCGCCAGCCCCGCCAACCCGACCGGCACGATCATCGACGCGGACGAGCTCGCCGCGCTGGCCCGGTGGTGCGACGCGCACGGCACGCTGCTCATCAGCGACGAGATCTACCACGGCGTCACCTACGGCCGGGAGTGCGCGAGCGCATGGCGGACCAGCCGCGAGGCGGTGGTGATGGGCTCGGTGTCCAAGTACTTCTCCATGACCGGTTGGCGCATCGGCTGGATGCTGCTGCCCGAGTACCTCCGCGACCCCGTTGACCGGCTCGTGGGCAACCTGACGATCTGCCCGCCGGCGGACGCGCAGTTCGCCGCCGTCGCCGCCTTCACCGACGAGTCGACCGCCGAGCTCGACCTCCACGTCCAGCGCTACGCCCGCAACCGCGACCTCGTGCTGCGCCGGCTGGGCGAGCTCGGGGTGGGGGAGATCGCTCCGCCCGACGGCGCCTTCTACGCCTACTTCGACGTCTCGCGGTGGACCGACGACTCGGTGGCGTGGTGCGCACGGATCCTCGACCGAACCAGGGTCGCGCTCACGCCGGGAGTGGACTTCGACACCGTCGACGGCCGCCACACCGTCCGGCTGAGCTTCGCCGGGGCGACCGATGAGATCGCCGAGGCCATGGACCGGCTCGAGGCGGAACTGGCCCCGTAGGCACCGGCCCGCGGGCGATGTGGGCGCCGTCGGCCCCGGGGACGTGGCGCCCCCGCCGGACAGCGGGCCGCAGGTGGCCGACGTGGCGTCCCCGCCGGTGACGCCGGGCGGCTACCGTCGGCGCATGGGTTCCGCCGAGATCATCACCGCCAGCGTCTACATCACCCGGCCGTGGCTGCTGCTGCAGGCGCCGCTGACGGTCGAGCAGGTCTACCTCAACGCCCGCGAGATCCTCGCCGGGTCCACCGGCGGCTCGGTCATCTCCTGAACGGGCTGCGATACTGGGGGGCGTGACCGCCCAGAACACCTCGCCCGCCCGGGCCGCAAAGCCCCGGATTTCCAACGTCCTCGCCTCGCGCTACGCGAGCGTCGACCTGGCCACGCTGTGGTCCGCCGAGCACAAGATCGTGCTCGAGCGCCAGCTGTGGATCGCGGTACTACGCGCGCAGCGCGACCTGGGGATCGACGTCCCCGACGGCGTGATCGAGGCATACGAGGCGGTGGTCGACCGCGTCGACCTCGCGTCGATCGCCGAGCGCGAGCGGGTCACCCGGCACGACGTCAAGGCCCGCATCGAGGAGTTCAACGACCTCGCCGGTCACGAGCACATCCACAAGGGCATGACGAGCCGGGACCTCACCGAGAACGTCGAGCAGCTGCAGGTGGTGCGCTCGCTCGAGCTGGTGCGCGACCGGGGCGTCGCCGCGGCCCGTCGTCTGGCCGAGCACGCCGTGGCCCACCGCGACACGGTCATGGCGGGACGCAGCCACAACGTCGCCGCGCAGGCCACCACCCTCGGTAAGCGCTTCGCCTCCGCGGCGGACGAGCTGGTGGTCGCCCTCGAGCGGGTCGAGTCGCTCCTCGAGCGGTACCCGCTGCGCGGCATCAAGGGCCCGATGGGCACCGCCCAGGACATGCTGGACCTCCTCGGCGGGGACGCCGCCAAGATGGCCGAGCTCGAGGGCCGGATCGCCGATCACCTGGGCTTCGTCCGCACCTTCGACTCGGTCGGGCAGGTCTATCCGCGGTCGCTGGACCACGAGGTCGTCTCCGCGCTCGTGCAGCTCGGGGCGGGCCCGTCCTCGCTGGCGCAGACCATCCGACTCATGGCGGGTCACGAGCTCGTCACCGAGGGCTTCCAGCCCGGGCAGGTCGGCTCCTCGGCGATGCCGCACAAGATGAACACCCGCTCGTGCGAGCGGGTCAACGGCCTGCAGGTGGTCCTGCGCGGGTACGGGTCCATGGCCGCCGAGCTCGCGGGCGCGCAGTGGAACGAGGGCGACGTGTTCTGCTCGGTCGTGCGCCGCGTCGCGCTCCCGGACGCGTTCTTCGCGCTGGACGGCATGTTCGAGACCTTCCTGACCGTCCTCGACGAGTTCGGCGCCTACCCCGCGGTGATCGACAAGGAGCTGCAGCGTTACCTGCCGTTCCTCGCCACCACCAAGGTGCTCATGGCCGCGGTGCGCGCCGGGGTCGGTCGCGAGCTCGCCCACGAGGCGATCAAGGAGAACGCCGTCGCCGTGGCCCTGGCCATGCGCGAGGAGGGCCGCGAACCCGACCTCATCGACCGGCTCGCCGCGGACGACCGACTGCCCCTCGACCGTCCGGCGCTCGAGGCGGCGCTGGCGGACCGCGCGGCGTTCGTCGGGGCGGCCGGCGATCAGGTCGACGCCGTGGCCGCGCGCGT
>NZ_JAALDU010000108.1 GCF_014145015.1 Dietzia sp. E1
CGTCGGGGTAGGAGCGGAAGCCCAATGTGAGGCCGGGGTCGGCGTCGGTGCCGGGGGCGCCGTCCGTGGCGGGCGGGGTGCCGGGGTCGACGACGACGAGGGCATCGGTCCCGAACGCATCGGCCGGGGCGACAGGAGCCAGTCTTGCCGACGGGGCGATCACCGCGGCCGCGCCCAGCCAGTCCCCGAGGAACGCGGCCGGTGGCGGCAGGCCCTCGCGCTCGGCACGGCGCGCGCAGGCGTTCAGGACTCTGAGCGGATCCGGCGGCATCTCCGCCCACGTGTGCACCCGTCCAACCTGGCAGATCGCCCGCGGCGGGGTCCAGCCGGGGGCCGGGTGAAAGGGAGTTTAACCCTCCCTCGGGTCAGATCCGTGCTAGGCCTGTCAGGGTGACCACCAACGACGAGAAGACTCCATCTCCTCCGCCCTCCGATCCCCCCGTGGCCGGCGACGCCGTGTTCCCGCGGGGCCTCAGCCGGGGCGTGTTCGTCCCCGCGCTCGTCCTGGTCGGCGCGGTGCTCGTCTGGGGACTGGGCTTCACGGACTCCTTCCAGTCGGCGTCCACGGCGGCGTTCGACTGGACCGCCCGGAGCGTGGACTGGCTGTTCGTGCTCGCGGCGACCGTGTTCGTGGCGTTCGTCCTGTGGCTGGCTCTCAGCAAGTACGGCAACGTGCGCCTGGGCGGCGACGCCGAGCGGCCGCAGTTCCGCACCACCAGCTGGATCTCGATGATGTTCGCCGCCGGTATGGGCATCGGCCTGATGTTCTACGGCGTGTCCGAGCCGCTGAGCCACTACATCGACACCCCGCCCGGCGCCCGGCCCGGCGTGACCACCGCGATGGCCACCACCACCTTCCACTGGACCGCCCACGCGTGGGCGGTGTACGCGGTGGTCGGGCTGGCCCTGGCGCTCACCGCCTACCGCTACGGCGGGCGGCACCTCATCTCCAGCGCGTTCGTCCCGCTGATCGGGCCGAAGCGGGCGCTGGGCTGGCAGGGCAAGGTCCTCGACATCCTGGCGATCTTCGCCACCGTCTTCGGCACCGCGGCCTCCCTGGGCCTGGGTGCGCTGCAGATCCGGGCGGGCCTGGCCGAGACCGGCACCGTCTCCGCCGAGAGCGCGGCCGCCGCCGTGGGCATCATCATCGTCCTGGGCATGTGCTTCGTGGCCTCGGCGGTGTCGGGCATCGACCGCGGCATCCAGTTCCTGTCCAACACCAACATGGTCCTCGCCGTGGCCCTGGCGCTCTTCGTCCTGGTCGCCTCGGGCTCCGCGGTGTTCATGCTCGACCTGGTGCCCACCTCGCTGGGCGGGTACATCGGCACCTTCTTCGACATGGCGTCGCGCACCGGCGCGAGCGTCGACGGCACGGCCGGTGAGTGGCTGTCCGGCTGGACGGTCTTCTACTGGGCGTGGTGGATCTCGTGGTCGCCCTTCGTCGGCATGTTCCTGGCCCGCATCTCGCGCGGCCGCACGATCCGCGAGTTCGTGATCGGCGTGATGATCGTGCCCAGCGTGCTGAGCATCCTGTGGTTCTCCATCTTCGGCGGCGCCGCCCTGGACCTCGAGCTCCAGGGGCGCAGCATCTACGGCGACGGTGACTCGACCCTGCAGCTGTTCGCCCTGTTCGGCGAGCTGCCGTTCACGACGATCCTGTCGTTCGTCGCGATCATCCTCATCTCGATCTTCTTCATCACCGGCGCCGACTCGGCCTCGATCGTCATGGCCGGCATGTCCGAGAACGGCGCGGAGGAGCCCAAGCGGTGGCTGGTCGTGCTGTGGGGCGGCCTCACCGCCGCCGTCGCGATCCTCATGCTGCTGCCCGGCCTGCGGGAGGGTGAGCCGGAGACCGCGCTCAACAGCCTGCAGAACCTCACGATCATCGCCGCGTCCCCGTTCGTGCTGGTGCTGGGCGCGCTGTGCGTCGCGATCGTCAAGGCGCTGACCAGCGACCCGTTCATCACCGAGAAGGTCTACCTGCTGCCGAGATCGGAACGCCGCCGCCGCGACAAGCGGCTGTTGCGGGCCGATCGGGAGGCCGCGGCGCCGACCGCCGCTCCAGCCG
>NZ_JAALDU010000010.1 GCF_014145015.1 Dietzia sp. E1
CGCTCGACCTGTCCGAGGCACTCGACGCGGTGTCCGAGGGCGTCATGGCCGGCTACTCGCCCGAGCAGTCGATGCGCGAGTTCCTGCGCTCCGGCGGCCGCGACCACACCGGGCTCGACGAGCTCGCCGGGCGCGTCCACCGCCGGCGGCGTGAACTGCTGAAGCGCCACCGACTGGGCGGCACCCTCGACGAGGTGTCCAAGCTGCTCGACGAGGCGCTGCTCGCCGAACGCGGGCAGCTCGCCCGCGACACCGAGATGGACCCCATGGACCGCACCCTGCGGGAGATGACCATCGAGAACCTCCCCGACAGCCCGGCGGCCGCGGTGGGGGAACTCAGAGACTATGACTGGGCCTCGCCCGACGCCCGCGAGGCGTACAAGCGGATCCAGGACCTGCTGGGTGCCGAGGCCCTCGACGCGCGGTTCGCCGGCATGAAGCAGGCGCTGGAGAACACCACCGACGCCGACCGGGCGGCGGTGTCCGAGATGCTCTCCGACCTCACCGACCTGCTGGACAAGCACGCCCGCGGGGAGGACACCGACGAGGACTTCCGCGAGTTCATGGACAAACACGGTGATGCGTTCCCCGAGCAGCCGCAGAACGTCGACGAGCTCATCGACACCCTCGCCAAGCGCTCGGCCGCAGCGCAGCGGATGATGCGCTCGATGACCCCGGAGCAGCGGGAGGAGCTCATGGCCCTGTCGCAGCAGGCGTTCGGCTCCCCCGAGCTCTCCGAGCAGCTCGGCAGACTCGACGGATTGCTGCAGACACTGCGACCCGGGGAGAACTGGGACGGCTCCGAGGACTTCGAGGGCTCCGAGGGGCTGGGCATGTCCGAGGGGACGGCCGCGATGGCCGAACTCGGCGACCTCGACCGCCTGGCCGAGCAGCTGTCCCGCAGCGACCGGTCGCCGCTGTCCGAACTGGATCTGGAGGCCGTCGCCCGCACCCTCGGCCGCGAGGCGGCGGTGTCCGTTCAGACCCTGGCCCGTCTCGAGCAGGCCATGCGGGACTCGGGCTACCTCAGCCGCCGGTCGGACGGCGACCTGCGACTGTCCCCGGCCGCGCTCCGCAAACTGGGCAGGTCGCTGCTGCGGGACGCCGCCCGCCGGCTGTCCGGCCGCTCGGGCGCGCGGGAGACCCGCGCATCGGGGGCGGCGGGCGACCAGACGGGGTCGAGCCGGGCGTGGGAGTTCGGCGACGTCGAGTCGTGGGACGTGCCGCGGACGATCGGCAACGCGATCTCCCGCATCGCCGCCGAGGGCGGTGACCCCGCCGGCGGGGTCCGGCTCCTGCCCGAGGACATCGAGGTCCGCGAGACCGAGGCCCGGACGCAGGCCGCGGTCGCGCTGCTCGTGGACACCTCGTTCTCCATGGCGATGGAGGGCCGCTGGGTGCCGATGAAACGCACCGCGCTCGCCCTGCATCATCTGGTGAGCACCCGCTTCCGGCAGGACCGGCTCCAGCTCATCTCGTTCGGGCGGTTCGCCCAGTCCCGCACGATCGAGTCACTGTTGTCTCTGGACGCCCAGTACGAGGCCGGGACGAACCTGCACCACGCGCTGCTCCTGGCGGGGCGCTTCTTCCGCGAGCACCCGACCATGCAACCGGTCCTGCTCATCGTCACCGACGGCGAACCCACCGCGCACCTGCTCAGTGGCGGCGAACCCTGGTTCGCCTACCCGCCGGACCCGGACACCATCCGCACGACCGTCGACGAACTCGACAGGGTCGCCCGGTTCGGCGCGCAGACCACGTTCTTCCGCCTGGGCGCGGACCCCGGCCTCTCGCGGTTCCTCGACGCGCTGGCACGGCGGGTCGAGGGCACCGTGGTGGCGCCGGAAGTCGACGACCTCGGGGCCGCCGTGGTGGGGCGGTTCCTGCACACACGCCGCGGCCGCCCGGGCTCCGGTGACGCGTGGAACGCGGGCGGCCGCTGGGCCGTGTGACCCCTCTCAGGGCATCGGCGCGCCGACCTCGCCGGAGTCCCGGCGCAGGACACGCAGCGAGTCCACGGCGGCCACCTCGGTGAACTGCCCGGACTCCAGGGCACGGCAGTAGATCTCGTACGGCGGGCGACCGCCGTCCTCGGGGTTCGGGAACACGTCGTGGATGAGCAGCGCTCCGCCGATCTTCACCCACGGGGCCCAGCCGGAGTAGTCGGCCTGCGCGGCCTCGGAGGAGTGGCCGCCGTCGATGAAGACGAACGACGCGGGAGTGCCCCACACCCGGGCGACCTGCCGGGAGCTGCCCACCGCGGCGGTCACCACCTCGTCCAGACCCGCGTCCCACATGGTGTGACGGAACGCGACCAGGGTCTCCAGGCGCCCGGTGTGCGGGTCGACGAGCGAGGTGTCGTGGTACTCCCAGCCCGGCTGGTGCTCCTCGGACCCGCGGTGGTGGTCGACGGTGACGATGCTGCCGCCGGTCACGCGCGCGGCCGCGCCGAGGAACACCGTCGAGCGGCCGCAGTAGGTGCCGATCTCCACGCCCACGCCGTCGCCCAGGTACTCGCAGGCGATCTCGTAGAGAGTCGTGCCCTCCTCCAGTGGCATGAAGCCGGGGGCCGCGAGTGCGACGGCGAGCAGCGAGGGTTCGATCTCGGGTGCGGTCATGACAGTCAACCTAGCGCCCACCCCTCAGCCCTCGGCGCGGCGGGCGGCCTTGCGGGCGCGCGCGACGTGGGGACCCACCACGTTGCCCAGTTTGGTGCCGTTGGGCCAGCCCGCGTAGTAGCAGAGGAAGAGCACGATCTCCTCGAGCTCCTCCGGGGTCAACTCACCGTTGCCCAGCGCGGCGCCCACCTGGATGTCGGCGACGTCGGTGTTGCCCTGCGCCGTGAGCGCACCCAGCAGCAGCAGGCGGCGGTCGCGGTGCGTCAGGCCGGGGCGGGACCAGATCCGCCCGAAGAGGTGGTCGGCCGTCTCCGCGAAGTAGTCACCCGGCCCGTCGGACATCTCGAAGCCGTACACCTCGGTCATCATGGCCAGTCCGTGCGCGCGTTCCGGGCTCATCCCGGTGTCTGCGGCCTCGCTCATCTACAACTCCTCGTCGTCGTCATCGTGGTCCTCGCGCTCTCCTGTACGGGCACCGGCGGCCGCGCGCGCGATCTCGCCCGGTCCCACGCCGAACCCGGAGCCCAGGTCCCGCAGGGCGATGTCCCCGAGCGGCAGATCCACGCCCAGGCGGTCACCCAGCGCCAACGCCAGGGCCAGGTCCTTCTCGCCCAGCGCCCGGACGTGGGTGAACACGCCGTGCCAGAAGTCGTCGGGGGCGATCGGCGCGGTCGTCTCGCGGAGCATCACCGCGCCGGCGCCGCCGGTGATGGCGTCGGTGTGGCGCACCACGCGTCCCAGCTTGGCGATGTCGATGCCGGCGGCCTCGGCCAGCCGGGACGCCTCGGCGGTCGCGGTGAAGGAGATGAAGTGCAGGAGGTTCCGCGCGAGCTTCATCCTCGTGCCCGCTCCCACCTCGCCGGCGTGCACAGGCATCCCCGCCCACAGCGCGAAGGCCGGCTTGCACGCCTCGTAGACCTCCCTCGGTCCACCGACCATCACCGCCAGCTGACCGGACTCCGCGCCCTGCGCGCCACCCGAGACCGGCGCGTCCACCAGGTGCACGCCGCTCGCCGCGCAGAGCTCGGCCAGCTCCACGGCCGTGGAGTCGGAGATGGTGGAGTGCACGGCGATCACGGTGCCGGGCGCGGCCGTCCGCAGGATCCCGTCCGGGCCGTCGACGACCTCGCGGACCTGGGCGTCGTCGAGCACCGTCACGGACACGAGCCGCGCCGTACGCGCGACCTCGGCGCCGGTCGCGACCGCGGTGGCACCCTCGGCGACGAACGGCTCGGTCGCCTCGGCGCGGACGTCACACACCACCAGGCCGCCGGGCCAGGCCAGGAGGCGCTTGGCGATGGGCGCGCCCATGTTGCCCAGGCCGATGAAGCCGACCGGGGCGGGGGAGTCGTCGGGCAGACCGGGGCCGATCGGTGCGGAGTCGGGGTGCCCGCTCATGCCGGCCGGGTCGCTCGGGGCAGGATGCTCGCTCATGACCGGATGCTCGCTCACGATCTAATAACCTGTCCGCCGTCGACGTTGAAGATCTGCCCGGTGATCCACGACGCCTCGTCCGACAGCAGGAACAGCAGCATGCCCACCAGGTCCTGCGGCTGGCCCATGCGCTTGAGGGGCAACTTGTCGACCATCTCCTTGACCATCGACTGGGGCGTCGACGAGCGGTTGGCCTCGGTGTCGATCGGGCCGGGAGCGATCGCGTTGATCCGGATGTTGGAGCCGCCGAGTTCGGTGGCCAGCTGCTGCGTGAGGCCGTTGACGCCGACCTTGGCCAGGCCGTAGAAGCCGGAGTACAACCACGCCGCGGTGGAGGACTGATTGACGATAGCGCCGCCACCGGCGGCGGCCATCTTCTCCCAGCACGCGCGGACCATGAGCAACTGCCCGTTGAGATTCACGGACATGAACTTCTCGTAGTAGTCCCACGGGACGGTGATGAGGAAGTCGAGCTTCATCCCGCCGAAGATCGCGGCGTTGTTGACCAGGAGGTCGAGTTGGCCGAACCTGTCGACGGCGGCCTGCGCGCACGCGTTCGCCGAGTCCGGGTCGGAGACATCGGTGTGCTGGAAGAACGCCTGGCCGCCGGCATCGGTGATCTCGGCGGCGACGCGCTCGCCGCCGTCGGCCGCGACGTCGGCCACCACCACGTTCGCGCCCTCGGCGGCCAGCGCCTTGGCGTACTCCTCCCCGATGCCGCCGGCGGCCCCGGTCACGATGGCGGTCTTCCCGTCGAAACGTCCCATGTCGTCTGTGTCTCTTCCTGTAGGTGGTGTGCGGTGGTGGCCGGTCAGGCCGGGGTGGCGACGGACTTGATCTCGAGGTACTCCTCGAAGCCCTCGCGCCCCATCTCGCGGCCGATGCCGGACTGCTTGTAGCCGCCGAAGGGCACGTCGGCGCCGTACCACTGCCCGCCGTTGACCCCGAGCGTCCCGGTGCGGATGCCGGCGACGACCTTCTCGACACGCTCGGGGTCCGTGCCCCACACCGCGCCGGACAGGCCGTAGGGCGAGTCGTTGGCGATCCGGATCGCGTCGTCGTCACCGTCGTGGGGGATGACGACCAGGACGGGGCCGAAGATCTCCTCCTGCGCCACGCGAGCAGAGTTGTCGAGGCCGGAGATGAGCGTGGGCTCGACCCAGAAGCCGCGGGCCTTGTCGGGGTCGGAGGGGCGGCCGCCGCCGGTCTCGATGGTCCCGCCCTCCTGCCTGGCCAGCTCGATGTAGCCCTCGACGCGCTCACGCTGCGCGGCGGAGATGACCGGGCCGCAGAACGCGCCGGGGTCGTTCGGGTCCTTCGGGGCGAACGAGGCCATGGCCCCCTTGGCGGCCTCGATCGCCTCGTCGTACCTGGCCCGCGGCACGACGAGCCGGGTGGTGAGCGCGCACCCCTGGCCGGCGTGGGTGCAGGCGTTGAGGGCGGTCATGAAGCAGGCGGTTCCGAGGTCGGCGTCATCGAGCACGACCGACGCCGACTTCCCGCCGAGCTCGAGGAAGACCTTCTTCAGCGTCTCGGCGGCGGCCGCCATGATCTTCTTGCCGGTCGCCGTGGAGCCGGTGAAGGAGATGAGGTCGACCCTCGGGTCCTCGACCAGCTGCGCGCCGAGCCCGTGGTCGGTGCCGGTGACCACGTTGAGCACGCCGGCGGGGATGTCCGTGCGCTCGGCGGCGATCCGGGCCACCGCGGCCGCGATGAGCGGGGTGTCCGGCGCGGGCTTGAGGACTACCGTGCAGCCGGCGGCCAGGGCAGGGCCGACCTTGGCGAGATTGATCTGATTGGGGAAGTTCCACGGTGTGATGGCGCCGACCACACCGATCGCCTCGCGGCGGGTGGACCGGTTCGAGCGCACGCCCATGATCTCGGACTCGCCCAGCTCGGTGACCCACTGGTACGAGTCCACGAGGTCGGCCAGCCAACCGAGGTCCGCCACGGGGCCCTCGAGCTGCGGGCCGGCGGTGAACATCCGGGGCGCGCCGACCTCGGCGATGGTCAGCGCCCGCAGCTCCTCGATCTGGTCCTGCAACGCGTCGCGCAGTTGGCGCAGGCACCGCGCGCGGAACGCGTGGTCGGTGGACCAGTCGGTGGCGTCGAAGGCGGTCCGCGCGGCGGCGATGGCCGCGTCCATGTCCTCGCGTCCCGCGTCCGCGGCCCGGCCGATGACCTCTTCGGTGGCCGGGTTGAGCACGTCGAACGAGGCGCCGCTGGTGGCGGGGCGGAGCTCGCCGCCGATGAGGAGGGGGGCGGTGTCGGTGATGCTCGTCGTCACGGTGAGCCTTCCGTCGGGATGAGTGGTCGTCGGTCGGGTGGACAGCTGTCTAGACGGTAGTCCGGCGGTGGTGTATTGTCCAGACACATGTCCAGTGATCTCCGGTTCGAATCGACGCGGCGCAGGCTCAACGGCCAGCAGGCCGAGACCGTCGACCGTCTCACCACCGCGGCGGTCGAAGTGCTGCGCGAGAAGGGCCCGGGGGGCCTGGCCGTGCGCGGTGTCGCCGCCAGGGCGGGGGTCGCCCCGGCGACCGCGTACACCTACTTCTCCTCCAAGGGCCATCTCATCGCGGAGGTGTTCTGGCGGCGGCTGAGCGAGCACGTGACCGAGCGACCCGAGGGCGGCTCCACCGCCGACAGGGTGGTCGCCGTCCTGCGCGACGTGGCGCTGCTCCTAGCCGACGAGCCCGAGCTGTCGTCGGCGGTCACCGCCGCGCTGTTAGGTGACGACCCGGAGGTGTCCCACCTGCGCATCCGGATCGGCGCGGACATCCGCCGTCGCCTCGTGGCGGCGCTGGGGGAGGAGAACGACGACGAGGTCGTCAGTGCGCTGGAGATGGTCTACGCCGGCGCACTCGTCCGGGCGGGGATGGGCTACGGCTCCTACTCGGACATGGCAGACGCGATCGAATCCGCAGCTCGACTGATCCTGAGGTGACACCGGCCATGACCACCAGCGCTCCCGCCCCACTCGTGTTCAGCCCGTACGACTACGCGGTCCACGAGGACCCGTATCCGTACTACGCCCGTCTCCGCGCCGAGGCGCCCGTCTACCACAACCCGGAGCTGGGTTTCTGGGCCCTGAGCAGGCACTCCGACGTGCGGGAGGCGTTCCGGGCGCCGGACGTGTTCTCCAACGCCAAGGGCGTCTCATTGGACCCGGCGGCCTACGGTCCGCACGCCTACAAGACGATGTCCTTCCTCGCGATGGACGATCCGCGGCACGCCCGGCTGCGAAAGCTCGTGAGCAAGGGGTTCACCTCCCGCCGCGTCGACGCGCTGTCGGATCAGATCGCGGCCATCTCGCGCCAGTACTGGGACGAGTGTCTGGCACGGTCCCGCGACGGTGAGGCGTTCGACTTCGTCGACGACTACGCGGGCAAGCTGCCCATGGACGTCATCTCGGACCTCATGGGGGTCCCGGAGGCCGACCGCGCCGAGCTGCGCCGCCTGGCCGATCTGGTCATGCACCGCGAGGAGGGCGTCGAGGACGTTCCGCAAGAGTCCATGGTCGCCGCGCTCGACCTGATCACCTACTACCAGGGCATGGTCGCCGAGCGTCGGCGGGTGCGGACCGAGGACCTCACCTCCGCGTTGCTGGACGCCGAGATCGACGGCGAGAAGCTCGACGAGGACGAGATCCTGTCCTTCCTCTTCCTCATGGTGGTCGCCGGGAACGAGACCACCACCAAGCTGCTGGCCAACGCGCTGTTCTGGGGCCACGAGAACCCGGATCAGTCGCGCGCGGTGCTCGACGACCCCGAGCTCGCCCCGGCCTGGGTGGAGGAGACGCTGCGGTTCGACACCTCCAGCCAACTGGTCCTGCGCACCACGACGCAGGAGACCACCGTCCGGGGCGTGACGATCCCCGCCGACCAGAAGGTGCTGCTGCTCATCGGCTCCGCCAACCGCGACGAGGAGGTGTTCGAGCGCGGCGACACGTTCGACCTGGCCCGCGACACCTCGGCGAGTCTGAGTTTCGGGCAGGGTCCGCACTTCTGCCTGGGTGCGCACCTGGCCCGCCTCGAGGGGCGCATCGCGCTCGACATGATCTCGCGGTCGATCACCGGATACGAACTGCTACCGGGTGCCCAGCGTGTGCACTCCTCCAACGTCCGCGGGTTCGCCCACCTGCCGATGCGCGTCGAGGTGGCCCGGCGATGAGTCTGAGGTTCCCGCCCCACCCCGAGGCCGCGGGCCGGCCCGCGCTGGTCACCGGGGCCTCGTCGGGCATCGGCCGAGCGTCCGCCGAGGCCCTCGCGGCACTAGGCCACCCGGTCGTCGTCGGCGCGCGTCGCGCCGACCGTCTCGACGACCTCGTCCGGTCCATCCGCGAGGCCGGCGGTGAGGCCACAGCGGTCGCGGTGGACGTCACCGACGCCGACTCCGTCGCCGGGTTCGTCAGCGCGGCCACCGACGCCTACGGGGACCCCGAGGTGCTGGTGTCCAGCGCCGGGACGCTCAAGATGGCCCGGGTCTGGGAGCTGTCCCCGGAGGACTTCGCCGCCCAGGTGGACATCCACCTTCTCGCCGTCCACCGCCTGCTGCACGCCGTGCTGCCCGGCATGATCGGGCGCCGCCGCGGGGACGTCGTGCTCATAGGCTCCGACGTCGCCTACACCGCCCGGCCTCGTTCGGGCGCGTACGTGGCCGCCAAGGCCGGCCTGGAGACGATGGCCAAGCAGGCCCGCCGGGAACTCGAGGGCACGGGCGTCCGGCTCGGCGTCGTCCGGCCGGGCCCGACGATGACCGAGATGGGCACCGAGTTCGACCAGGACACCGCCGAGGCCGTCATCAACGAATGGGTCAGGCACGGATTCGGTCGACACCCAAGGATGTGCAAGCCCGCCGACCTCGCCAGGGGAGTCACCGCCATGGTGTCGATGCCCCGAGGCGCCCAAGTCACCGAGCTGGAGATCCAGCCGGAAGCCCCCATCGAGGAGGACTACTCGTGACCAGCACAGAGAACCCGGTCGACTTCTCGACCCTGAAAGAGCCGACCCGTGTGTCCGGGGGCGAGGGCGAACTCGGCCCACATGGACGAACTCCGCACCGACCCCATCAGCCTGTTCTGGCGCGTCCGGGAGGAATGCGGTGAGCTGGGGATCTTCCGGATCGCCGACCGCGACATCTGCCTCGCCTCCGGGGCCGCCGCGAACGAGGCGTTCTTCCGCGCGCCGGACGAATCGCTGGACCAGGCCGCCGCCTACCCGTTCATGACGCCGGTGTTCGGTGAGGGCGTCGTGTTCGACGCCAGCCCGGAACGTCGGTCGGAGATGCTCCACAACACCGCCCTCCGCGGGGAGCACATGCGGCAGCACGCCGTCACCATCCCGCGTGAGGTCGAGCGGATGGTCGCGGACTGGGGCGACGAGGGCGAGATCGACCTGCTCGAGTGGTTCTCCGAGCTGACCATCTACACCTCGTCGGCGTGCCTCATCGGGCCGAAGTTCCGCGAACAGCTCGACGCCCGGTTCGCGCATCTGTACCACGATCTCGAGCAGGGGACCGACCCGCACGCGTATATCGATCCGTACGCGGACATCGAGTCCTTCCGGCGACGGGACGCCGCCCGCGAGGGCCTGGTGGAGCTCGTCTCGGCGATCATGGACGAGCGGATCGCGAACCCGCCTGCCGACAAGGAGGACCGGGACCTCCTCGACGTGCTGGTGTCGATCAAGGACGAGGACGGCACCCACCGGTTCACCCCGAACGAGGTGACCGGGATCTTCATCTCGATGATGTTCGCCGGACACCACACCACGTCGGGCACCAGCGCCTGGATGCTCATCGAGCTCCTGCGCCACCCGGAGTACATGCAGCAGGTCCTCGCCGAACTCGACGAGATCTACGCCGACGGCGCCGAGTACAGCTTCGGCGCCCTCCGTCAGATGCCGAAGGTCGAGAACGCGCTCAAGGAGACTTTGCGGCTGCACCCGCCGCTGATCATCCTCATGCGGGTCGCGCAGGAGGACGTCAAGATCGACGACTTCGTGGTCCGCGCCGGCCAGACCGTCGCCGCCTCACCGGCGGTGTCCAACAGGCTCCCGGAGGACTTCCCGGACGCCGATTCCTTCGACCCGGACCGCTACGCCGAGCCGCGGCAGGAGGACATCGTCAATCGCTGGACGTGGATCCCCTTCGGCGCCGGTCGGCACCGCTGCGTGGGTGCGGCGTTCGCGCAGCTGCAGATCAAGGCGATCTTCTCGGTGCTGCTGCGGGAGTACGAATTTGAGCTCGCGCAGCCCGAGGAGAGCTACCACAACGACCACTCGAAGATGGTCGTCCAGCTGGCCCAGCCCTGCAAGGTCCGCTACCGGAAGCGGGTGCTGTGATGCGGGTGGAGGTCGACTTCGACCTGTGCCAGGGCCACGCCGAATGCCAGGCCGAGGCCCCGGACTGGTTCACCGTCGGCAAGGGCGCAGAAGCCAAGGCGCGCGCGAAGCGGGGCGAGATCCCCGAGGACCAGATCGACGCGGTCAGAGACGCCGTGAAGTACTGCCCGACCCAGGCCCTGCGCCTGGTCGGGGACTGACCGCCCCTGAAGCAGAACCTCAACCAGAACATCCGGCGACGAGACCCCGGACCGGCGAACGCCGGACCCGGGCCCTCCGGAACCGCACACCCAGGAGTGAGTGACGTGACCCGTTTTGACCGCGCCGAGATCGCCGAGTTCGTCGACCGATGGATCGAGGCCAACGCCGAATGCGAGCGCAACAGGGACTGGAAGCCGCTCGCGGACTTCTTCGCGGAGGACGCGACCTATGGCTGGAACTACGGCACCAAGGACGACTTCATGGCCGTGGGGCGCGACGAGATCCGCGACATCGCCCTCGGTCAGGAGATGGAGGGGCTCGACGGCTGGGAGTATCCGTACATCCGCACGATCATCGATCCCGAGACCGGCGACGTGCTGTGTCTGTGGAAGCAGATCGCCCGTGACACCGTCGACCCGAAGACCGGCGAGCCCTACGAGGTGCACGGCCTGGGTGGCTCCTGGTTCCTCTACAACGGCAACCAGCAGTGGGCCTGGCAGCGCGACTTCTTCGACTTCGGCAACGTCGTGGACCTGATGATGCGCATGTACGAGGCGGACGCGTTGACCCCGTCCATGAAGAAGCGCTTCGAGGGCGCCGGGGGCAAGCCGGCCGGATGGTACCGCATCGAGGACAGCCCGGCCCCGCTGTGGCCGGTCTCGGCCCCGGACGAGGTCTGAGTCCCATGTCGTCGACGCCCACGCCGCCGCCGGAGCCCGCAGCGCGTCCCGATCCGCTCGAGGCCCTGTCCCACTCGACACTCGCCCGGCTCTTGCCGGACCTGCTCCTCATCGGACAACTCATCGACCGGGCCGGGATGCCGGCCCTCCTCGGCGAGTTCGGCGTCGACGGCATGCGCGACGTCGCGATCGAGGAGTGGCAGGCCGCCAGCCCGCACTACGCGAAGCGGATGAAAGAGGCGCTGTCCATCACCGGCGACGGGGTCGCCGAGATCTTCAAGGGGTTCCAGCTCGACGTGGGCGCCCCGCCCGAGTTCATGGACTTCCGCTATTCCGTGAGCGACCACGACAACGGTGAGTTCTGGCTCGACCACTGCGGCGCGCTCATGGACGTCGAGCCGATGGGGGACCGTTTGGTCACGACGATGTGTCACGACATCGAGGACCCCACGTTCCCCGCCACGGCCCTGGCGACCAACCCGCTGGCCGTGGTCGAGCCGATCCATCGTCCGCCCCGCAGTCCCGAGGGCCGGACGCCGCACTGCCACTGGCGGGTGCGGATAGATCCCGACGGGGAGCCGTTCCCGTTTCCTGAACCGGCGGTGGAGTCGGCGTCGAGCCGCGTGGTCGGGTTCCGGTTCGACCCGCCGGCACCCCGCGACACCACGGGGGAGGGCGACCGCGATGACTACGCCGGGCCGCTGCTCAGCGACCTGGTCTTCACGGAGTTCACCTCCGCGGCACTCATCAGGATCATCCGCGAGGTGTACCTCCAGATGCACCTGCTCGCCGTGGGATTCCACCAGTCGGTCCGGCGCCGCTCGGACGCCGAGGTCGCCGACCGATTGCTCGCCTACCAGGCCACCGGGATCGCCGGTGTCGCCGCGGGCCGGATCCGGGACGTCCTGGGTGTCGCCGCGGACGCCCCGGGTCTCGCGGCGGTTCTCGACGTGCACCCGCTCGCCGGCCCCACCGCCTACACCGGGTACTCGTCCGAGGTGTCCGCCGACGGCGCCGAGCTGACCGTCCGGTGGGACACGGCCGCGGACGGGTTCGCCGACGACACCTGGCTACCCCTGCTCGCCCGCGACGGACTCCGGCCGCTCGCCGCCGCGGCCCAGGCAGTGGACCCGCACTGGACGGTCGAGCGCGTCCCCGCCGACGGCTCGCGTGTCGAGGCCGTCCTGCGGAGGGGGGACCGGCCCGCAGAGGAGTCCGAGGAGGTGGCCGTGACCCGCGTCAGCACCGGCGCGGCCTTCGACTTCGGCCCCAGGCGGAACGCACTGCCCATCACCCCCGTCTGAGCCCGACCCGCCGTCACACCCCGGAGGACCAGTCATGGCACACAACTTCGCAGACCTCTTCGAACACGCGGCGGACGCGTACGGAAGCGACCGTCTGGCGGTGGTCGAGGGCGAGCGCCGTCTCACCTACGCCGACCTGGACGCCGAGGCCAACCGGTGGGCCGACGTCCTCGCCTCCCGCGGGGTCGGTGCGGGGGCACACGTGGCGATCCACCTGCGCAACGGCCTCGACTGCATCGCGCTCTTCCTCGGCGTCCTCAAGCTCCGCGCGGTCCCCATCAGCATCAACTACCGCTACGCGGGATCCGAACTGCGGTACCTCTACGACTACTCGGACGCGTGCGCGCTGGTCTTCCACCGCGAGTTCGCGCCGGCCGTGGCGGCGGCAGCAGACGGTCTGGAGACGCTGCAGCTCCTCATCGCGGTGGACGACGGCTCCGAAACCGGAGACCTGCCAGACGGTGCGCTCGACGCCAGGGAGGCCCTCGCGGCGGCCTCCCCGGAGCGGGTCCCGGTCGACCGCAGCGCCGACGACCTGTTCCTGGTCTTCACCGGCGGCACCACCGGGAAGCCGAAGGGGGTGATGTGGCGCCAGGAGGACCTGTGGCGCAGCCTGGCCGGTGGCGCCGACTACTACACCGGCGAGCCGGTGCCCGACGAGTACCACCAGTCCCGCTCCGGACTGGGCGGTGACCCGGCGCGCTACCTCGTGCTGCTGCCGCTCATCCACACCTCCGGGCTCATGCCCAGCTTCACGGCCTTGTTCTCCGGCGGTACGTGTCACTACCTGCCGCACTTCCGGGCCGCGGACGTCCTGGAGGAGATCGTCAGCGAGAAGATCCAGATCGTGATCGTCGCCGGCGACGCCATGGTGCGGCCGATGCTCGCGCACATGCGCGAGACCGGCGTGGACACCTCGAGCGTGTTCATGTTCAGCTCCGGGGCCGCGCTGTTCTCCCCGTCGGTCAAGGCCGAGCTGCTCGAGCTGCGTCCCGATCTCATGATCATGGACGCGTTCGGGTCGTCCGAGAGCGGTTTCGGCGGGCTGGGGGTCGCGACCAAGGCCAACCTGGACGACGGTTCGCTGTTCGCCGACCGCGGTCCCCGCATCCCGCGGGGCGCCAACCTGCAGCTGGTCGACGACTTCGACGAGCCGCTGCCCGACGACTCCACGGAGATCGGGTGGATCGTCAAGTCCGGCTACCAGCCCAGCGGCTACTACAAGGACGAGGCCAAGTCCGCCGAGACCTTCCGCGAGATCGCGGGCAGCCGGCGGGTCTTCACGGGGGACCGGGGCCGGTACGACGGCCCGGACAGCATCATCATGCTCGGCCGCGGCAGCCAGGTCATCAACTCCGGCGGGGAGAAGATCTTCGCCGAAGAGGTCGAGTCCGCGCTCAAGGCCGCCCAGGGTGTGCAGGACGCGGTGGCACTTGGAGTGCCCGACGAGCGATTCGGGCACCGTGTCGGTGCCGTGATCGAGTGGGCCGAGGGGCACGTCGGGGACTTCGACGCCCTCGAGCAGGCCCTGCGCGCGTCACTGGCGGGTTTCAAGATCCCCGTCGCCTTCTGGGTGGTCGAGAAGATCGAGCGTCACCCCAGCAGCAAGACCGACTACGGCTGGGCCAAACGGGTCCTCGCCGACCGCGACCCTGACCATGATCGCCGCGCCGACACGGTGGGCTCGCGGTCATGACGCGAGAGGGCGGCCGGGCCCCGGGGCCCCGGCTGGACGGCCGGGCCGTCGCCGTCACCGGCTCCTCCCGGGGGATCGGTGCCGCGGTGGCCGAAGACCTCGCCGCCCGCGGCGCGGACGTGGTGCTCAACGGACGGGACGCGACGGCGCTGGCCGAGCAGGTCGACGACCTCTCCGAGCGACCGACCGGCCGGATCGCAGGGGTGGTCGGACCCGCGCACGAGCCCGAGGTCGCCGAGGAGATGCTCGCGCGCGCCCGCGAGGGGGAGTCGGTCGTCCGCGGACTCATCACCTGCGCCGGGGTGGCCGAACCCGCCGGTTCCTCGATCCTCACGGTCTCCCACTCCGAGTTCGCCGACCTCATGGACGCCCACCTCGGGACCGTGTTCGCCCCGTGCCGGGTGTTCGCCCCGCACCTGGTGGAGGCGGGATCGGGAGCGATCGTCACCACGTCGTCGTTCGCGTGGAAGGGGGACTACGGCGGCACCGGCTACCCGGCCGGCAAAGGCGCGGTGACGTCGCTGACCATGGCGATGGCCGCGGAACTGGCCGAGCACGGGATCCGGGCCAACGTCGTCTGCCCGGGCGCCCGGACACGATTGTCCAGCGGTGACGGCTACGAGGAGCAGATCCGCGAGCTCGGGCGACGGGGCATGCTCGACGAGCTCAGCGTGGCCGGCGCGCTCGACCCGGCGGGGCCCGAGTACGTGGCACCCCTCTACACCTATCTGGTCTCGGAGCTGTCCGACGGCGTCACCGGGGGCGTGTTCGCCGGATCCGGTGGGTTCATCGGCCGGTTCCCGACCCCTGAGGCGCAGATCCTCGCGTACCGCGACTACCACGACAACCCACCGTGGACGCCGGAGGAGATCGACGGCCTCGTCCGGACGTGAGCACCGTCGGTGCGTGCCCGTCGCGCGCCCGCCGGAACTGCGTGGCGGGCGCCGCGCTCACCTCGTCGTCGCCGTCAGCGCAGCGCCTCCTCGCGGAACTCGCCCGGGAAGTCCACCGACGGGCCGTTGTCGACCTCGGCCCTGCGCAGCTCGACGCGCCGGATCTTGCCCGAGATGGTCTTGGGCAGGTCCGTGAACTGCAGCCGGCGGATCCGCTTGTAGCCGGCCAGGTGGGTGCGCGAGTACTCGAAGATCTCCCGCGCCGTGTCCTCGTTCGGCTCCCAGTCCCCGGCCAGGACGACGAACGCCTTGGGCACGCTCAAGCGCACCGGGTCGGGGGAGGGAACGACTGCCGCCTCGGCCACGGCCGGGTGCTCGAGCAGCACCGACTCGAGCTCGAAGGGCGAGATCCGGTAGTCCGAGGACTTGAAGACGTCGTCGGTGCGGCCCACGTAGGTGATGTAGCCGTCCGCGTCCCGGGAGCCCACGTCGCCCGTGTGGTAGAAACCGTCGGCGTACGCGGCGGCGGTCCGCTCGGGGTCGCCGTGGTAGCCGACCATCAGGCCGAGCGGCCGCGGGTCGAGGCGCAGGCAGATCTCACCTTCGGCCCCGTCGCCGGTGACCTCCTGCCCCGTGGCCGGGTCCACCAGCGCCACCTCGAAGCCCGGGCACGGCCGCCCCATGGAGCCGTCCTTGATGGGCTGGCCGGGGGTGTTGGCGATCTGCACGGTGGTCTCGGTCTGGCCGAAGCCGTCGCGGATGGTCACGCCCCACGCGTCGCGGACGCGGCCGATCACCTCGGGGTTGAGCGGCTCACCGGCACCCACCGCGAGGCGCGGCGGGACCTGCAGCTGGGTGAGGTCAGCCTGGATGAGCATGCGCCACACGGTCGGTGGGCAGCACAGGCTGGTCACTCCGCAGCGGTCCATCTCGCGCATCATCGCCGTCGCGTCGAAGCGGGAGTAGTTGTAGATGAACACGCACGAGCCGGCGATCCACGGGGTGAAGACGTTGGACCAGGCGTGCTTGGCCCAGCCGGGCGAGGAGACGTTGAGGTGGACGTCGCCGGGCTGCAGGCCGATCCAGTACATGGTCGACAGGTGACCGGCGGGGTACGAGGCGTGCGTGTGCTCGACGAGCTTGGGCTTGCTGGTGGTGCCGGAGGTGAAGTACAGCAGCAGGGTGTCGTCGGCGTGCGTGGTGTGGCTGGGCTCGAAGTCGGGGGAGGCGTCCATCGCACCGGCCAGATCGATCCAGCCCTCGGGTGCGCCGCCGGCGGCGCCACTCACGTCGGCCCCGCCGACGGGGCCACTCACGTCGGCCCCGCCGACGGAGATGCGCTGGTAGTCGCCGGAGATGGCGGAGAACCGGTCGGCCAGTTCGGCGCGGGCGATCACGTGCTTGATGCCACCGCGGGCGATCCGGTCGCGCAGGTCACCCTCGGCCAGCAGGGTGGTCGCGGGGATGACGACGGCGCCGAGCTTGATCACGGCGAGCATGACGTCCCACAGCTCCACCTGGTTGGCGAGCATGAGCAGGATGCGGTCGCCGGGCTCCACCCCGTGGTCGCGGAGCCAGTTGGCGGTGCGGTCGGAACGGATGCGCATCTCGTCGAACGAGTACTTGGCCTCGGTGGGTGCGCCGCCACCGTCGTGCTCCTCGACGATCCACAGCGCGGGATCGTCGTTGCCCTCGGCCTGGACGTCGAACCAGTTCAGCGCCCAGTTCCACTCGTCGAGCTCGGGCCAGGCGAAACCGTCCCGGGCCCCCTCGTAGTCCTGCGCGTGGGCCTGGAGGAAGTCGCGGGCGGCGCGGAACCGGACGGTGGCCTCGGTGGGCAGCGGGGACATGGGTACTCCTGTCGACGGACGTGCCAGTTGGGTAGTGAGTCAGCTCACAGTAGGTCCGTCGTCCGCGGTGGCGGTACACCCGAAAGGGGAGGGTGCGAGCCCGGGTGGCGCCCCGATATGGATTACTAGGAGTTGCAAGTATAGGGTGATGGACATCACGGGAGAGGGGTCCGCGGCCGCCCGGCCGCGACGACCCCGCTGACGAAGGGACGGTCATGTCGGATCTCAGGCAGGTCGAGCACTACATCAACGGCGCGCGCGTCGCGGCCACGGGCGGTCGCACCCAGGAGGTGCTCAACCCGAGCACGGGGAAGGCGCAGGCGGTCGTGCCGCTGGCCACGACGGCCGAGGTCGACGACGTCATCGCCAAGGCCGCCGCCGCGCAGAAGGCGTGGGCTGCGCAGAACCCGCAGAAGCGCGCCCGCGTGCTCATGCGGTTCGTCGACCTGGTCAACCAGAACATGCAGGAGCTCGCGGAGCTGCTGGCGATCGAGCACGGCAAGACGACCCCGGACGCGAAGGGCGACATCCAGCGCGGCCTCGAGGTCATCGAGTTCGCGATCGGCATCCCGCACCTGCTCAAGGGTGAGTACACCGAGAACGCCGGCACCGGCGTGGACGTCTATTCCATGCGCCAGCCGCTCGGCGTGGTCGCCGGCATCACGCCGTTCAACTTCCCGGCCATGATCCCGCTGTGGAAGGCCGGCCCGGCCATCGCGTGCGGCAACGCGTTCGTCCTCAAGCCCTCCGAGCGCGACCCGTCGGTGCCGGTCCGCCTCGCGGAGCTGTTCACCGAGGCCGGTCTGCCGGACGGCATCTTCCAGGTGGTGCACGGCGACAAGGAGGCCGTGGACGCCATCCTGAACAACGACACGATCCAGGCGGTGGGCTTCGTCGGCTCGACCCCGATCGCGCAGTACATCTACGAGAACGCGGCCCGCACGGGCAAGCGCGCGCAGTGCTTCGGTGGCGCCAAGAACCACGCGATCATCATGCCGGACGCCGACATGGACCAGGTCGCTGACGCCCTCGTCGGGGCCGGTTTCGGCTCGGCCGGTGAGCGCTGCATGGCCATCTCGGTGGCCGTGCCGGTCGGCGAGGGCACCGCCGAGAAGCTGATCGAGAAGCTCCTGCCCAAGGTCAAGGAGCTGAAGGTCGGCCACAGCCACGACCCGCAGTCCGACTACGGCCCGCTGGTGACCCCGGAGTCCAAGGAGCGCGTGCTGGACTACATCTCCCAGGGCGCCGATGCGGGCGCGGAGGTGCTCGTCGACGGCCGCGGCGTGGGCGCCTACACGGACTCCTTCAACGGCGAGGACATCTCGGGCGGCTACTTCGTCGGGCCGACGCTGCTGGACAAGGTCACGACCGACATGAGCGTGTACACCGACGAGATCTTCGGCCCGGTGCTGTCCATCGTCCACACCAAGGACTTCGAGGAGGCCCTCGCGCTGCCCAGCGACCACGAGTACGGCAACGGCGTGGCCATCTTCACCCGTGACGGTGACGCGGCCCGCGAGTTCGTCTCCCGCGTCGAGGTGGGCATGGTCGGCGTCAACGTGCCGATCCCGGTGCCGATCGCGTACCACACCTTCGGCGGCTGGAAGAAGTCCGGCTTCGGCGACCTCAACCAGCACGGCCCGGAGTCGATCAAGTTCTACTCCAAGGTCAAGACGGTCACGCAGCGGTGGCCCTCGGGGATCAAGGACGGCGCCGAGTTCGTCATCCCCACGATGGACTGACGCCTACCGGGCGTAGGAGAGGAACTTCGATGTTCACGCTTGATGACGACGACAAGGTCATCGTCGACGCCGCACGCGACTTCTCGGACAAGCGGGTCGGGCCCATGGCGCAGGAGTGGGACGAGACCCACCACTTCCCCAAGGACGTCCTGCGCGAGGCCGCCGGGATGGGCATGGGCGCGATCTATGTCTCGGAGGATGTCGGGGGCAGCGGGATGCGTCGCCTGGACGGTGTCCGCATCTTCGAGCAGCTCGCGCGGGGGTGTCCGTCGGTGGCGGCGTACCTGTCGATCCACAACATGTGCGTGTGGATGGTCGACGAGTTCGGCACGGACGAGCAGCGGCAGGAGTGGATCCCGCGGCTGGCCTCGATGAAGCTGTTCGCGAGCTACTGCCTGACCGAGCCGGGCGCCGGTTCGGACGCGGCGGCGCTGCGGACGAAGGCGGTGCGGGACGGCGACCACTACGTGCTCACCGGGACCAAGCAGTTCATCTCCGGTGGCGGGCAGTCGGACGTCTACCTCGTCATGGCGCGGACCGGGGACGCCGGCCCCAAGGGCATCTCGGCGTTCCTGGTCCCCGCGGACTCCGAGGGGCTGAGCTTCGGCGCGGACGAGCGGAAGATGGGCTGGAACGCGCAGCCCACCGCGCAGGTGATCATGGAGGGCGTGCGCGTGCCGGCCGCCAACCTCATCGGCGGCGCGGACTCCGGCGGGGAGGGGCTGGGCTTCACCATCGCCATGCGCGGACTCAACGGCGGCCGCATCAACATCGCGGCCTGTTCGCTGGGCGGCGCGCAGGAGGCCTATGCGCGGGCCGTCGCCCACGTCCGGGACCGCGAGGCGTTCGGTGGGGCGCTCATCGACGAGCCGACCATCCGTTTCACCCTCGCGGAGCTGGCCACCGAGCTGGAGGCCAGCCGGCTGATGTTGTGGCGGGCTGCGGCGGCGCTGGACGCCAAGGAGCCCGACCACGTCGAACTGTGCGCCATGGCCAAGCTGTTCGTCACCGACCGCTGCTTCGATATCGCGGACCGGTCACTGCAGCTGTTCGGCGGTTACGGATATCTATCCGAGTACGGAATCGAGAAGATCGTGCGGGATCTGCGGGTCCACCGCATCCTTGAGGGCACGAACGAGATCATGCGGGTCGTCGTCGGCCGGGCCGTCGCCACTCGCGGACTGGGAGCGTAGTAGATGAGCAACGTGGACACGAGCAAGCCGACCGTGGCGTTCCTCGGGCTGGGCAACATGGGCGGGCCGATGGCCGCCAATCTGGTCGGGGCGGGTCACGAGGTCCGCGGTTTCGATCCGGTCGAGGCCGCGCAGCAGACCGCCCGTGAGGCCGGGGTGACGGTGTGCGGGTCGCCGGCCGAGGCGGTGCGCGGCGCGGCCGTGGTCATCACGATGCTGCCCAACGGTGAGCTGGTGACCTCGACCTACGCTGACGTGCTCGGTTCCGCCGAGTCGGGCACGCTGTTCATCGACTCGTCCACCATCTCGGTCGACGACGCCCGCGCGGTCCACGAGCAGGCGGTGGCGGCCGGGATGCTCCAGGTGGACGCCCCCGTCTCGGGCGGGGTCAAGGGCGCCACCGCCGGCACCCTGGCGTTCATGGTCGGTGGCGAGGACGAGGCGTTCGCGGCCGCGCAGCCGGTCCTCGAGCCGATGGCGGGCAAGGTGATCCACTGCGGCGGCGCCGGTGCGGGCCAGGCCGCGAAGGTCTGCAACAACATGGTCCTGGCCGTGCACCAGATCGCGATCGGTGAGGCGTTCGTCCTGGCCGAGCGGCTGGGGCTCGAGCACCAGGCGCTGTTCGACGTCGTCACCGGCGCGACCGGGAACAGCTGGGCGCTGCACACCAACTGCCCGGTGCCCGGCCCGGTCCCGACCTCTCCGGCGAACAACGAGTTCAAGCCCGGCTTCGCCACCGCACTGATGAACAAGGATCTGGGCCTGGCGCTGGCCGCGCTGGAGAGCACCGGGACCGTGGCGCCGCTCGGCGCGGCGGCCGCGGCACTGTACGACGAGTTCGCGCAGGACAACGGCGACAAGGACTTCAGTGCGATCATCACCAGCATCCGCGACTCCGCGCGGAGCTGACCCGTCAGTACGAGGAGAGTTGCCATGACCACCCTCCGGCCGAGTGATTCGGACGCCGTCCTGGGCGCGCTGCGCAGGGCCCGACAGGAATCCGGGCTCCCGATCGTCTTCGCGGGGGAGGGGAACGGCGAGACCGCGCAGCTCAGCCGGTTCATCGGTGCCCGGACCACCTCCATGCAGGGTCTGCAGGTGGCCAAGGGGCGCGGGCTCGGCGGTCACGTCATGGCGTCCGGGCGCCCCGCGACGGTCCGCGACTACGAGGACTGCTCCGGGATCACCCGGCACTACGCCGAGGCGGTGGGCCAGGAGGGCCTGCGGGCCATCATCTCGGTGCCGGTGATGGTCTCCGGGGTCGCCCGCACGATCCTCTACGGCTCGGCGCGCGTGGCCACGCAGCTCGGCGACCACGTGACGAGGACCTTCAACTCGGTGGCCGCCGAGCTGGCCTCGGAGTTCCGGGTCCGCGACGAGGTCGACCGTCGCCTGCGCATGGCCGACGTCGCCGCCGCCGAGCACACCGTCGGCCTCGAGGCCTCGGATCGTGAGCAGCTGCGGGTGCTGCACGGCGAGCTGCGCGCGATCGCCGCGGAGTTGGGCGACCCGGCCCTGCGGGACAGGCTGCTGGCCGCCGGGTCGGCTCTCGCCGGGGTCGGGCGCTCGCCTGACGTCGGCGAGGTGCCG
>NZ_JAALDU010000109.1 GCF_014145015.1 Dietzia sp. E1
GGCGCTGGTCCGCGCGCTCGTCGCTGCGGGCGCGCACGTGGTGGTGGCCGACATCGACCTCGCCGCCGCGCGCCGGGTCGCCGAGGAGGTGACGACGACGAGGTCCGCCCGGGCCGGTGCTCCCGCGGTGGCGGGGGGCGCGCAGCCTGCACGCCTGGACGTCACCGACGCCGAGGCGGTCTCCGCCCTGGTCGAGCAGGTCATCTCCTCCTGCGGCGGGCTGGACATGATGTTCGCGAACGCCGGTATCACGTGGGGCGGGGACACCGAGCTGCTGAGCCTCGACCAGTGGAACGCGATCATCGACGTCAACGTCCGGGGTGTCGTACATTGCGTGCACGCGGCGTACCCGCCCATGATCGCCCGCGGCTCCGGGGCGCTCGTGCTCACCGCGTCCATGGGCGGGCTCTGCCCGGCGGGTCTCATCACGAGCTACGCGATGACCAAGCACGCGGTGGTCGGACTGGGCCTGTCGCTGCGGGCGGAGGCGGCCGGGCGCGGGGTCGGGGTGACCGTGGTGTGCCCGGCGGCCGTGGACACGGCGATCCTCGACAAGGGCCAGCTCGACGGCTTCGACGGGCGGCGGTTCTACCTCGACGGGCAGGGCGTGCGGCGGCCGCTCGACCCGGACCGTCTGGCGGCGTCGGTGCTCGCGGGAGTGGCGGGCAACCGCGCTCTCGTCGTCGAACCCGTCCGCGCCCGCGCCACGTGGCGCCTCCAGCGCCTCGCCCCCGGCCTCATGGACCGGATGATCGCCCGCTACGTCCGCGCGTCGCGCACCTCCAGCGCTAGATGACGGATCAACTATGCTGGGTGCATGAGCACCGCAGCCTTCGGACCACAGCCCCGCGTCGCCTTCGGCCTCGACACCTTCGGCGACACCACCGTCGACTCCGACGGCCGGCCCGTCCACCACGCGCAGGTCCTGCGCGACGTCGTGGAGCAGGCCGTCCTCGCCGACCAGGTGGGCGTCGACGCGATCGGCATCGGCGAGCACCACCGCCCCGACTTCGCGGTCTCCGCCCCCGACGTGGTCCTGGCCGGCATCGCCACCCGCACCGAGCGCATCACCCTCGGCTCGGCCGTCACCGTCCTGTCCAGCGACGACCCGATCCGCGTCTTCCAGCGCTTCGCCACCATCGACGCGCTGTCCAACGGCCGCGCGGAGGTCGTGCTGGGCCGCGGCTCGTTCACCGAGTCGTTCCCGCTGTTCGGCTTCGACCTGTCCCAGTACGAGCAGCTGTTCAGCGAGAAGTTGGACCTGTTCGCCGCGCTGCTGCCCGAGGGGCCGGTGACGTGGTCGGGCGAGCTGCGGCCGCCGTTGGTCGACCAGCACGTCTACCCCAAGACCGCCAGCGGGCTGAGCGCCTGGATCGCGGTGGGTGGCAGCCCGGAGTCCGTGGTCCGCGCGGCCCGCTACCGGATGCCGCTCATGCTGGCGATCATCGGCGGGCCCGCCGGTCGGTTCGCCCCGTTCGCCGACCTGTACCGCGAGGCCAACGCCCAGCTCGCGGGGACCGATGCGCCGCGTTTGCCGATCGCCGTGCACTCGCCCGGCTTCGTCGCGGAGACCGATGCGAAGGCTGCCGAGCTGTCCGCGCGCCACTGGATCGTCAACCGCAACCAGATCGGCCGCGAGCGCGGCTGGGGCGACGCGACCGAGGCCGACTTCCACCGCGAGGTCCGCTCGGGCGCCATGTACGTCGGCTCGCCGGAGACGGTCGCGCAGAAGATCGCCACCACGGTCCGCACGCTGGGCCTGGACCGTTTCGACCTCAAGTACGCCAGCGGCCCCACCCCGCACGAGGACCTCATGACCTGCATCGACCTGTACGGCCGCAAGGTCATCCCGCGGGTGCGGGAGCTGCTCGCGGAGGCCGGGTACACGCCGGGTGTGCCGCAGACGGTCTCGCGTCTGTGACGTAGGTATCGCCGGGCGTCCGGAATCTGCACGATCGGGCGTGGCGGGTCTACGGTGATGCCATGCTGTTCGCTTTCTCCGTCGCCCCGACGTCCACCGCGGACGAGTCGGCGTCCATGAGCAAGGCGGTCGCCGAGGCGGTCCGGGTGGTCCGCGAGTCCGGTCTGCCGCACGAGACGACCTCGATGTTCACGACCATCGAGGGCGAGTGGGACGAGGTCATGCCCGTCATCCGCGCCGCGATCGACGCCGTGCTGGCCGTGGCGCCGCGGGTGTCGCTGGTGCTCAAGGCGGATCTGCGGCCTGGCCGCTCCGGCGAGCTGCGCGGAAAGGTGGACCGGGTGGAGCGCCACCTGGCGGGTGGGGACGCCGCGTCCGGCGGCGGCGCCGCGCTCGGCGGGGGAGTGTCCGACGACGACGAGGGGTTCCGCTCGTGACCTCACCCCGCCCGTTGGATCCGA
>NZ_JAALDU010000110.1 GCF_014145015.1 Dietzia sp. E1
CTCATCTCCGGGTGTCCACCAGAGCGGGAACGGTCCACGGCTGACGATGAGCACCTCCTCGCCACCGTCACCCGAACGGCTCAGAAGCGTCCCAATCCGATCCGCCATTGAAGGCCCTCCCCGCATCCGGCGTATCAATACACCCTAGACCCGGAGAGACGACGTTTCATAACTTGGCTAACCCACCCTGCGCTACAGCGAGAGCAGTGTGACTCTCACCTTCGTTTGGCGGGATTTCGCAGGTTCGTTTGGCGGTGTCAGGTGATGCCGATGACGAGGGTGGATCGGGCGGCTTCGACGACGTCGTCGGTAATGGTGTTGAGCTCGTTGATCTGCATGATGCGCTCCATCTGCGTGAACAGTCTGTCGACGAGGCGGAAGTTGCCGCGGGTGATCCGTGCGATCGCGGCGAGGGCTTGAGCGTCGGTGAAGTCGTCGGGATCGAGGGGGTGGCCGTACTTGGGCCAACGCCGTTCGAGCACGAAACGCAGCTCGTCTTTGCTCAGTGGCCGGTACTCGTGTGCGAATCCGACGCGGCTGTAAAGCTGCGGGTAGCGGCTGAATCTCTTCTCGATCCCGGGCATGCCGATGAGGATGACGGCGACGTTGTCGCGGTCGTAATGGTCTCGCACCATCTCCAGGGCGGTGGCATTGAGTCGGTCGGACTCGTCGATGATGATCAGCTCGACGTACTTTCGCAGGTTCCTGGGTCGTGTCTGCAGTTCGCCGGTGTTGATCAGATGCTCGTCGATGCACGCAGATACCTGGACCGTCAGGCCGGTGAGATCGTCTCTGACCTGACGCGGAGTGCTCAGGACCGCGGGGGTGTAGAAGACTGTTCGCTTTCTGGCCAGCGCGGCATAGATCGGGAAATCGGAGTCATCGCGTGGTCCCCATTCCTCGAGGAGCCGCTCGGCTTTGTGCCAGTTCGCATACCGTCTGGCAGACAGTGTCTTACCGATCCCGGCTTGGCCGTAGCAGATGCCAATGGTGCGTTGCCGGCGTACGGCGTCGGCGAACTCGACGAATCTGCGGTGCTGTTTGGTGGCGATAAACCGTTGCGGAGACATCAGTCATCCTCCAGGTAGGTGCGAAGCTTCGTCTTCCTCCGGGCGGGTGGGGTCGGTGCCGCCGGGGCCGGAAATGAGGGGTCTTCGTGGCCGGCGACGACGGCAATGCGCTCGGTGATCTGGCCGCGTAGCTCGCGTCGGCGGGCTGCGCGCGCGTGCTGAATGTCTTTGAGACTGACGGTGGTCGATGCGTGATCGGGGTCCACGGCCTTACAGATGTACTGGTTCTTGTGGAAGACATGAATCTCGGAGATGTCGCGGGGGTCGTACCGGATCACGACCTGCTCTTTGACGTAGGCTGAGGTTCCCCCGGATCCGTAGAGGGATCAGCTATAAG
>NZ_JAALDU010000111.1 GCF_014145015.1 Dietzia sp. E1
CGACCTTCTGTGAGGCGCCGGCGGGCTACATCGTCGAGACGTACTTCGTGTTGCGGATGGTGATCGCCGGCGGTGCGATCGTGCTCCCGCCGGCGCTCCTCGTGTGGGCGCTGCTCGATGCGCGCGTGGCGATGATGGACTCGCTCAGTGCCTTCTACTTCACGCCGGCGCGCAGCCTGTTCGTCGGCGTAGTGGTGGCGATCGGCGTCGCCCTGGTTGCCTACCGCGGATACACCCGCGGCGAGAACTTGCTGCTCAACGCTGCCGGGGTACTCGCGGTGGTCGTCGCGCTCGTCCCGACGGCAGATCCTGCGACGCCCGGGGACGCGCTGACACTGACGAGTGTGATCCACGCGGTGTCCGCCGTCGCGTTCTTCGTGTTGGCCGCGCTATCGATCTTCTTCTACGGGCAGGAGACTTTGGACTCGGTGCGGGACCCGCGGGCGCGGCGCAGCTACCGGGCCGTCTATCGGACGTTGGCGGCGCTGGTGCTGGTTTTTCCCGCTATGGCCCTCGTCGTGGCCTGGCTGGTGGAATCCTCGGCAGCGCTGTTCGCGGTCGAGGCGGCCGCGCTCTACGCGTTCGCGGCGTTCTGGTTGGTCAAGACCTACGAGCTCTCCCGGTCCCAGACACAGATGCGAGTGGTGTGAGGCCGGTGGCTGTCAGTCCCGACGGGGCCGCCCGGTGCTCGCGCAATCTGTGCTACCGAGCGCAGACTTTCGCGGCCCCCTCGATGATCCTGGTTCAGGTTCCGACTTGTCGACCATGCCTTATCGCCGCTTAGGGTTCAAAGGGCGAACTGGAACCTCTTCGAAGGCGGTCCATTTGCTCTATCGATGCAGTTAGTGGCCAAGGTTTAGCTCCTTAAGTATTTCGGCGGTCCCGCCATACAGGCAAAGTTGACTTAGCTCGTTTGCTTCTACCCACCGGAACTCCGCGAACTCAACAGTGTCTGGTGTGACAAGCCCGGGATCCGGGATTTGCAGCGACCAGAAATGCGTGAGTCCCTCTCCTATATCTCTCGGTCTCGATCCTAGGTAGTGGAGTGCATCTGCGGATGACCGCACGGTGGTCTCTTCCTCGAGCTCCCTTACAGCTGTATATAGAGGGCTAGGATCGCCCTTTTTTCTCCTTCCGCCGATTGGCGACCAAAACTCAGGCGAGCGTTTTGTGCGAGACATAGCAATGCGGCCATTTTGGTCTTGGACAAATATGAAGGCCGCCCAGTCGTCTTCCTCCGCAGCCTCAAGGCTGTAACGTCTGTCTGCTTCGGAAACTAAACTCTCGAGCGACTCTGGGGACGATCTGGCAAACGACGCACTTTGTAGGCCTCGTGGGCCTACCGCGTAGGAGGGTTCGCCTGTGCTGATTGAAGTGGCAGCGACGGACACGCTCAGGGTCTTTGCCGCACAGGAAGTTGAATGAAGCTGCCCAGCCTCCAAAATCAACGGGGTGGAAGATCTGCTTCGCACCGCGGACCCATCTGACTTTAGACAAATCGGTGAGCCCACTGGGCTAAGGCGACTGCTTCCGATAGAGACGGAACTTTCTACCTTATACAGCTGGCTTTCACCGCGCGGGTTCGTCTCGGTAAGGAAAGAGCTCTCTTCCAGCTCTCCGATGACAACTTTCGATAGAATTCTCCAACCATGAGAATGGACCTCAAACTGCTTCGCGGGATTAGGGGCGCCTGGTCGCCAGAAGTGCACACGGATGTGCCATCCGGGCAGATAATCGCAATCTGTTCTGACCACGACGAACCCATACGGGTGGAGGTAGGACGAGGCGTAAAAGTTCTGGAGGAGAAACTTCGCGTCAGGCCAGGTCTGATGGTAAATCCAGCCAAGGGCCTCAGAGTAGTCCGCGCGGCTAGCCATAGTGGTGCCCTTTCACTGATCGATCAATAACCATCCGGTTTAGATCGCTAGTCTCATCGGAGAGATCTATATCCAACTCGTCAAGGAAGTAGGGGCTAACCACCTCAATGGTCTCCTCTGTGATTCCCTGAAGGTGGCTCCCTATATCCTTGCTGAAGCTCGAAGGAATTCGGACCGCCTTGGCGAGTTTGAACGCTGCTTCAAAGTCGTCGCAAAAGCGGTCGTATAACTCGTGGCTCCGGGGGACTACTAATGCCAGATCGCCTCGGTCTTGGCCGCACAGATAGGCTCTCTCGTACGAAATGTCGAGACTTTGGACCCAGCCCGCGCTTGCTACGCCCACCTCGACATTGAGTCGAGGGTAGTGAGATTGAATCTGAAAAATTCTGATTAGACTAACGATTATATCGGCGCGGATGCGAACTGGGCTCCAATTCCCGTCGGAGTGACGCGGTCGCAGTGCCTCGTAATTCGCAAGGTCCTCTGCGCGCGAGGGGTCCATTAGTACGACCTTCACAGTGCCGCCTCGGTGTTCGGCGAGGTTCGGAAGGGTGTCACGCACAAAGAACGATCCGGTTCGCGCCCTTACCTTCCAAGTGTCAGTAGAGGCTGAATCAGACTTGAATGACCTCTTGAGTCGTCCGCCCTTGGCGAGGTGCGGCAGGTCGCCTTGGCTCTCCCTGGTTAGAAATAGAATGACTAACCCGGCGAAAAACGAGGCGATGGCCGCTGCCACTAAGTTGTCTAAAACTGCAATTAGTGACGCGCCGGGCCTGTGTTCCTGTAGGTCCTCGGGCAGTACGAATGTCCGAAAGACGAATATAAGAAGTCCAAGCAGAAATATTACGGGAAGGGTCACTATTCTGACGTTCAGACGGTTGGTGACTTCTAAATCCATAGTGATAGGCGCCGGTCTCTCTTCGCGTAGCTGTGCCCATGTGAGACTACCTGCCAGCTGGGCTGCCGATCGCGGCCTGTTGCACGTCGAGCCTGTTAGGCACTTCTTGTGCTGCAAGCGCGAGTTTCCGTCGCCGTCTGTGCCGAGCGTGCGTGAGCATTCTTGGGAAGGGCCCGCTTTGGCGTCTCGAGCGACGAACACGGCGAAGCGCGTGTGGAGTCGGTTCTGACTTCAAGTGGGGGCAATTCATTGCGAAGAGTCGTGCTTACAGAGGTCTACCCGGAGGTCGAGACACAGTCTGGCTCTGACGATCCAAGGAGAACCTCTACTGGGGCAGGAACTGCGGCACTCTAACGGCTTTACTCGGATCTCAATCTTCCAGCGTTACGATCCAGTCGCTGAGATCTCAGGAGCGATTCGGGTTGGTCGCCGCCCCGTCGAGCCACAGTGTGTCGGAGGCGTCGGAGTGCGAGCCGTCGGTGCCGACATGCTTGGCTGATCTTCGGGCCCTTGGTGATGACGTGGACCAGCGCCATGCCGTGGCCGCGACCGAGGTCGTAGTCCTCCTTGAGCCACGCGAGGATCGGGCCGGCCTTTGTGCCGGGGCCGAAGCCCTTCTCGGTGGCCTGATCCACGAGCTGGCGCGGCGTGAGACCGGTCTTCTTCTCGACAGTGTCGAGGTACGCCTGGAACGACATGAGTTTCTCCCGGGATCGGCGCTGCGATGGTGCGCTGATTATCGCCCGGCCCGTTCTAGAGAAACCCGCAAACGAACAATGTCCCGGGCCATCGACCAGCGATGATCCGGGACATTCGATCTGAGCGGATGACGAGATTCGAACTCGCGACCCTCACCTTGGCAAGGTGATGCGCTACCAGCTGCGCCACATCCGCATCGCATTCCGGCCCGCCGGGGCGTTCCGTGCTGCGAGAAAGAACAATAGCGCACGCCGTGGAGCGGTTCCACGCGGGGCCCCCGAGCGCGCCGATCGTGGTGCCCGCCGCGTGGCTCGCGGACCGATTCGCATTGACTCTCCGGCCGTGTGATTCAGTCAGCCCAACTCAGTCCCAGGAGCTCCATGGCGTAAGCGAGGTCGGAGTCATCCGGATCGATGGCAATGTCCTCGGATCGAACTCTGAGCCGAGGAGAGACTTCGGCGTCGCCTCCCCGTTCGTAGATCGCCCAGAGCGTGAGGTCGTCACCGTGCCGAGAGGCGAACTCGATCCCGTCGAGCCGCGGGAACTGGTCGTCGCCGACCTGGTAGAGCCATGCAGAGATGCCTCTGGTGAGCGCGCGCGGTCGCGCGTCCCGGATAGCAGCTGCGTCGAGATCGTCCAACCCCAGGGCGAGAGCCTTGGTCCGGAACTGGCGCCGAAGTCCGGCCAGCGATCGATGGTGGCCGGGCAGTGCGTACGTCCCGGACAGCGTGGCTGTGCCGCTTCGCCGCGGCGTGCACCAATCGACCGGAATGGTCCCCGCCGCGGCTGTCGGGAACTCTTCGTCGTCGTCGACCTCGATCTGGGCGATCTCTTCAGCCACGCTGGCGCTGGGCCTGAACCTGGCGAGCAACTCGAGCAGGCAGGCAAGGCGTGATTCGCCGACGTAGAGGGTCCGCCACGATCCGCCGGGATCGTCCCATCGCCCGTCAAAGCGTCCATCTTCGGCGTATACCCAGTCGGTCCACTTCCATGGTGTGGGCGAGTAGCCCACGCGGTGGACAGTCGTAGCCGAATGGACGCTTACCGCGATCTCTCCCACGTCCGTGCGGACAGCCGCATCGGCGGTCACCCGACTGAGACGAACTGCCGGGCCGCGGCGAGGACGTCCGGCCCGCTTTCCCCGATATCGCCGTCTCTGAGGAGAAGCGCAGGCGCTCGGTCGTCCAGTAGCGGGTTGAGCCCTTGCATCCACGCCTGGACGACCTGCGGTGAATCTCGATCGCAGATCATCCGAGCGATTCGATAAGCGATCCGCAGCCGTTCGACGGTCTCAGCACCGGCAATCTGTCGGGTGCCGTCGGCCCAGCCCCGTACCGCGCGAGTCTCCTTGACCCGACCCAGGTAGGCGATGAGGCGATCGCCGAGCAGGGGGCGAAGTGCACTCACCAGTTCGGATGGCGACATCCGGTTGGCTTCCTCGTACGCGGCGAGATCCGGCCGCTGCTGATGCAGCATCGACATCGTGCTTCTCCCATGTGAGGCTTCACGCCCATGTGATCCCACGGGTCATCCCAAGGCTATCCCCGTTGAATCCCACGCGCTATCCCTAATGTCGGAGCTGCGGCCATGAACGAATCTTGCGGACGGGCGTGCGGATGTCGAAATCCGGCGGACGGTTCCGTCCCCCTCGTGAAGCGACCACACTGGGTCGCACAGCATGAGGAGGACCATCATGGCCAAGTACCTGTTGCTCAAGCACTATCGCGGCTCCGCGCCGGGAGAGCCCACCTATCCGCCGCTGGGCGAGTGGGAGCCCGAGGAGGTCTCCGCGCATTTCGCGTACATGGAGGACTTCGCCAACCGGCTCCGCGAGAGCGGGGAGTACGTGGACTCCCACGCGCTGTCGGAGTCGGGGGCGTGGGTGCGTTACGACGGCGAGGGCAAGCCCCCGCTGACCGACGGCCCCTTCGCCGAGACCAAGGACCTCATCGCCGGCTGGATGATCATCGACGTGGCCGATTACGACCGCGCTGTCGAGCTGGCCGGCGAACTGTCCGCGGCACCCGGCCCCGGCGGCGCGCCGATCCGCGAGTGGCTCGAGCTCCGGCCCCTGCTCACGGTGCCCACGGAGATCGAGGACTGACCCCACCATGGACGGCCCGGACCTGCGGGCGCTCATCCCGCAGGTGATCGGCGTCCTCGTCCGCCGCGGAGCCGACTTCGCCGCGGCCGAGGACGCCGTGCAGGATGCCCTCGTCGAGTCCCTGCGCAGCTGGCCCGCCGACCCGCCGCGCGACCCCCGGGCCTGGCTGATCGCCGTGGCGTGGCGCAGGTTCCTCGACGCGACCAGGTCGGAGTCGGCCCGTCGGCGCCGCGAGGATCTGGCGACGGCGGAGCAGGCGGTGGCCTCGTCGTCGTCCTCTCCGCTCCTCCCGGGTGACCGGGGCGACCGGCCCGACCGCGACGACACCCTCTGGCTCTACTTCCTGTGCGCGCACCCTGCGCTGCCGATGCCGTCGGCGATCGCGCTGACCCTGCGCGCGGTCGGCGGCCTGACCACGCGGCAGATCGCGCGGGCGTTCCTCGTCCCCGAGGCGACGATGGCGCAGCGCATCAGCCGCGCCAAGCGCACGCTCGACGGCCAGCGGCTCGACCGG
>NZ_JAALDU010000112.1 GCF_014145015.1 Dietzia sp. E1
TGGACCGTTCCCGCTCTGGTGGACACCCGGAGATGAGCGGTGAGTTCCCCCAAGATAGAGGGAGCGGATTATGGGATCTACTCGTCGGAGCTTCACTGCCGAGTACAAGGCCAACGCGGTAAGTTTGGTCATCGATGATGGCCGTGCGATCGCCGAAGTTGCACGCAGTATCGGCGTTCACGAGATGACGTTGGGGAAATGGGTGAAGAAGACTCGAGACGAGGGAAACGGTGAGTCTGACCGCCCGTTGAATGAGGACGAGCGGGCGGAACTCGAGCGCCTTCGCGAAGAAGTGAAGCACGCCCGGATGGAGGTGGAGTTCGCAAAAAAAGTAGCGACCTGGTTCGCGAAAGACCCGCGGTGAAATTCGCGGCTATCGCGGACTGGGCTGAATCCGATTCATATACGGTCACGTTCATGTGTGCTCAACTCGGCGTATCGACTTCTGGCTACTACAAGTGGCGCGGCAAGTCGCGCTCAGCTCGAGACCTCCGAGACGACGAGTTAACAGCGCTGATCGAGTACCACTACGAGCACCTCAACGGCCGTCCCGGCGTTCGGCGCATGCGTGCGGAACTCGCCGCCGGCGGCCACCGGGTCTCGCACAAGCGGGTGTGGCGGCTCATGAAGGTCGCAGGTCTGGAAGGCCGCCACCCGAAGGCGTGGAAACGCACCACCGTCGCCGGAGACAGCCCCGTTGGGGCACCTGACCTCATCGGCCGCGACTTCACGGCGGCCGAGGCGAACACCAAATGGTGCGGCGATATTACTTACGTACGGACCTGGAACGGCTGGGCGTACCTGGCCACCGTCATCGATCTGCACTCCCGGATGGTCGTCGGATGGGCCGTGGCCGACCACATGCGAACCGAGCTGGTCACCGACGCACTGGACATGGCCATCGCTCGTCGTCGACCACCCGGAAAAGTCATATTCCACAGCGATCGCGGAACTCAATACACGTCCACCGACTTCGATAAGTACTGCACGAAAAACAATATCCGACGATCATTGGGGCGCACTGGCATTTGTTTCGACAACGCGGTCGCAGAATCATTCTTCGCGAGCTACAAGAAGGAACTCATTCACACGCGCCCGTGGCCCACTCTAAAAGCACTCAAAAAGAGCACATTCACCTGGATTGAGGAGTACTACAATAGGGCCCGACGACATTCCACACTGGGCTATTTGACACCAGCCGAGTTTGAACTAGGATTCAGAGACATATACGAACTCGCCGCTTAATTGCAGTGGCCACTTTAGCGGGAACACTCCA
>NZ_JAALDU010000113.1 GCF_014145015.1 Dietzia sp. E1
CTCAAGCACTACATCTTGCGGTCACTGATCCACTCCGGACAGCTGCGGGATCGGATCAATGCACTCTGATTCCGGAAGAGCCGCCAATCTCCCTGTAGGCGGACACGTACTTCCCTGCTGACGGTCAGTTGATCTCCCTGTCCGGGGCCAAGGGATCGGGCCGTGTCGGTCCCGCGAAAAGCGCCCCTCCGGGGATGTGCTCGAGGTCTTCGACCACCTTTCGAGCGCTGTTCCACCGGAGGGACGCATGAAGAAGTCTGACAGGGAGATCATGGAAATTCTGGAGGCATACGACGCCACTGAAAGTGCGCACTCCGCCGCGCAGTTGGCGGGTGTGGATCCCAAGACCGTGCGGCGGTACGTCGCCGCTCGTGACCAGGGGCGTCCGGTGACCGGCGCGGGCCGCCGTCCGCGGATGCTCGATGAGTACATGCGCAAGATCGAGGAGTGGGTCGAGCGCGGCAACGGCAAGGTCCGCGCCGATATCGTCCACGAACGGCTGGTGGCCATGGGGTTCACCGGGACTGAGCGCACGACCAGGCGGGCGGTGGCGCAGGTCAAGGCCGCGTGGCGGGCCGGGCATCAGCGCACCTACCGGCCGTGGATCACCGAGCCGGGCCTGTGGCTGCAGTTCGACTGGGGCGAAGGGCCGAAAGTCCCCGGCCCGGATGGGGTCCTGCGCTCGACGTTGCTGTTCTGCGCCTGGTTGGCGTGGTCCCGCTTTCGGGTGGTCATCCCGGTGTGGGACCAGCGGTTGCCCACGCTGATCGCCTGCCTGGATGCGACCCTGCGCCGCGTGGGCGGGGTACCGACCTACGTGCTGACCGACAACGCCAAGACGGTCAGCGTGGATCACGTCGCCGGAGTGCCGGTACGTCATCCGCAGATCGTGGAAGCCGCCCGCCACTACGGCACCCAGGTGCACACCTGTGTGCCGTTCGATCCGCAGTCCAAGGGCGGCATCGAGTCCACCGTCCGCCTGGCCAAGGCCGACGTCGTCCCGACCGAGGCGAACCTGCGGGAGCAGTACGGCTCGTTCGCCCAGCTCGAGGCAGCATGCGAGCAGTTCTGCGCCAAGGTCAACTCCCGTAAGCATCGTGAATCGGCGCGAGTCCCGAATGAGGCGCTGATCGACGAACGCCGGCGTCTGCACGTACTGCCGGCGGCGCCGCACACCATGGCACTGGGCCAGAGCCGCACCGTGGGCACCGATCAGACCATCCGGTTCGGGTCGGTGCGCTACTCCACCCCGCCCGGGCTGGTCGGCGCTGAGGTGTGGGTCCGCGCCGACGGCATGGACCTGGTCATCGTCGCCGACCTCGACCGGCTGCCCGTGGCCCCGGACTGGGTCGCCGATCGGCGGGGACTGTGCGAGGTGGCGCGGCACCACTTGTCCACCCCGGGCACGCCGCGCATCGATCTGGGCCACTACCCCAATCACCCGCAGGAGCCCGGCGGGGCACCGCGCCCACCCCGGCCCAAGGCTCGATCCCAGGCCTGACTTCCACAAGTTGACGCTGTTCTAGCATTCGGG
>NZ_JAALDU010000114.1 GCF_014145015.1 Dietzia sp. E1
GTGGCGGTTGCCGAACTGGTCGGTCGGCCGCGAGCGGTAGACCACGTACGGCCGCCACAGGTACCCGACGGGCGCCGAGAACACGTGGACGAGCCGGGTGAACGGCCAGATCGCGAACAGCAGGAACGCCACGATCGCGTGCGCCTTGAAGCTGAACGGCGCGTCGGCCATCAGCGCGGGGTCCGGCTGGAACCAGAAGATGCCGCGGAACCACACGGCCAGATCCTCGCGGTAGTCGTAGTGGCTGATGATGTTGCCGATGATCGTGTTGCTCATGCCGAGGAAGATCGTCAGCGCGAGGAAGACGTACATCACCTTGTCGTTGGCCGTGGTCGCCGAGAAGACCGGCCCGACGGTGCGGCGGCGGTAGATGAGGATCACCAGCCCGACGACCGTGCAGAAGCCGGCGATCGCGCCGATCACCACCGCCAGCCAGTGGTACGCCTCCTGCGAGATGCCCACCGCCTCGGTCCACGACTTGGGGATCACCAGGCCGATGATGTGCCCGCCGATCACGAACAGCAGTCCGAAGTGGAACAGCGGGCTTCCCCAGCGCAGCAGGCGGGACTCGTACAGCTGCGAGGACCGGGTGGTCCAGCCGAACTTGTCGTAGCGGTACCGCCACCAGTGGCCCACGACGAAGATCGCCAGGCACACGTACGGCAGGACGATCCACAGGAACACGTCGATCCAGGTCACATCGGTCATGGGTGGGCCCCGCTCTCCAGGTAGGACGATGAGGTGAACGCCTCGAGGCCGACGTCCTCGTCGGGCGGGCCCTGGGCGATGAGCTTGCGGACCGCCTCGTGGCCCTCGCCGTCGATCGGCGGGAGGGTGGCGGTGACGGCCGAGACGACCCCGGCCCATTCCGACCGGCGATCGGTGAGAGCGATGCGCAGTGTCTCGAGCCCGGGCCTGTGGTTGACGAGCAGGCCGCGGCAGCGGTCGAGGTCGTGCTGGGCGCCGAACTCCAGGACCACGCCCAGATGGTCGGGCAGCTCCCGGGCCGACATCACGGCGCCCGCGAGCTTGTAGGCGGTGACGAAGGCGAGCAGGGCGGAGCCGCGCTTGCGGGTGTCGCCGTGCTGGTAGTACGTCAGGTACAGGCAGCAGCGCCTGCGCATGTCGAAGGTCTCGACGTACTCGGTCTGCAGGTCGGTCAGCGGTTCGCTCTCGAGTCTGTCGAGCAGCGGGAGCAGGGACCGGGCCGGACCGCCGAGCTCGTCGACCAGCGCCCGCATGGTGGGCACCTGTGCGACGAGTTCGGTCGTCGGGTAGTCCAGCAGCAGCGACGCCGCCTGGTAGAGCGCCCGGTCGGTGGGTGCGCCGCGGCCCACGACGGGCGTGCGGCCCGGTCGCACGGCCTGGCGGACGCGGGCGAACAGGTCGCCGGTGAAGAAGTCTGCGGCCACCGGTCTACCTCTTCCCCGGGAACAGGCCGCCCGCGCGCCCGTTGCCGTCCCAGTTGAGCAGGTTGATCCGCCGGTCCTTGCCCTCCGGCGAGGCGGGGGTGTCGGCGGTCTGCCGGTCGCGCAGGGCGTGGAAGTTCTCCACGGCGATGGGCACGTTGTGGTCGCCCGAGCCCTCGCCGAACGGGCCGGACCCGCCCATGCCGGGGCCGCCGTCGAAGTCGAGGCTGCACTCGGTGACGAGCTCCTCGAGGTCGTGGGCCTGCTCCTGGTGCGCGGTGGGGATGACGTACCGCTCCTCGTAGTGCGCCAGGGCGAGGAGCCGGTACATCTCGTACATCCCCTCCTCCGTCATGCCGACGGCCTCGCAGAGCTCGCCCCGCGGCTCGCGCCCGAGGTTGATGTCGCGCATGTAGGTGCGCATGGCGGCCAGCCGGTTGAGCACGCCCTGCACCACGTCCACGTCGCCGGCGCTGAACAGCTCGGCGAGGTACTCCAGCGGGATGCGGAGCCGGTCGATGGCGGAGAACAGGATGTCCGGGTCCTCGCCGTCGCCACCGTCGGCGGCGATCCGGTCGATCACCGGGGACAGGGGCGGGATGTACCAGACCATGGGCATGGTCCGGTACTCCGGATGCAGCGGCAGGGCCACCTCGTAGTCGTGGATGAGCCGGCGGATAGGGGAGCGGCGGGCGGCGTCCAGCCAGTCCTCGGGGATGCCCTCCGTCCGCGCGGCGGCGATCACCTCGGGGTCGTTCGGGTCGAGGAAACACGCGCGCTGGGCGGCGAGCAGGTCCTTCTCGTCCGGGGTGGACGCGGCCTCGGCCACCTTGTCGGCGTCATAGAGCACCAGGCCGATGTAGCGCAGCCGGCCGACGCACGTCTCCGAACACACCGTGGGGATGCCCACCTCGATGCGGGGGAAGCAGAACGTACATTTCTCGGCCTTACCCGTGCGGTGGTTGAAGTACACCTTCTTGTACGGGCAGCCGGTGATGCACTGGCGCCAGCCGCGGCACTTGTCCTGGTCCACCAGCACCACGCCGTCCTCGACGCGCTTGTAGATCGCGCCGGAGGGGCACGAGGCCGCGCACGACGGGTTGAGGCAGTGCTCGCAGATCCGCGGCAGGTAGAACATGAACGTCTGCTCGAACTCGGCCTTGACCTCGGCGCCGACCTTCTTGACGATCGGGTCGTTCGCCAGGTGCTCGGGCGAGCCGCCCAGGTTGTCGTCCCAGTTGGCCGACCACGAGATCTTCATTGGCTCGCCGCTGATGAGCGAGTACGGGCGCGCGACCGGGGTGTGCTGCTGCAGCGGCGCGGAGACCAGCGTGTCGTAGTCGTAGGTCCACGGCTCGTAGTAGTCGTCGATCGACGGCATGGTGGGGCTGGAGAAGATCTGCATGAGCTTCTTGGCCCGCCCGCCGGCCTTGAGCCGCAGGCGCCCCCTCCGGTCCAGCTCCCAGCCGCCCTTCCAGCGCTCCTGGTCCTGGTAGGTGCGCGGGTACCCGAGCCCGGGCCGGGTCTCGACGTTGTTCCACCACACGTACTCGGTGCCGGCGCGGTTGGTCCACGCCTGCTTGCACGTCACCGAGCAGGTGTGGCAGCCGATGCACTTGTCGAGGTTCATCACCATCGCCATCTGTGCCATGACCCGCATCAGTACTGCACCTCCTGGGAGCGACGGCGGATGACCGTCACCTCGTCGCGCTGGTTACCCGTGGGACCGATGTAGTTCCACGCGTAGCTGAAGTGGGCGTACCCGCCGATCAGGTGACTGGGTTTGACCATGATCCGGGTCGCCGAATTGTGGATGCCGCCGCGCTTGCCGTCGGTCTCGGACAGCGGGACGTCGATCGTGCGGTCCTGGGCGTGGTGCATGTACACGGTGCCCGCCGGCATGCGGTGCGAGACCACGGCGCGGGCCACGATCACGCCGTTGCGGTTGACGGCCTCGATCCAGTCGTTGTCCTTGACGCCGATGAGCGCGGCGTCGGCGTCGCTCATCCACACCATCGGTCCGCCGCGGCCGAGGCTGAGCATGAGCAGGTTGTCCTGGTACTCCGAGTGGATCGACCACTTGTTGTGCGGGGTCAGGTACCGGACGGTGAGTTCGGCGCCGCCGTCGTGGCCGAGCGTGGGCTCGCCGTACAGCTCGTGCATGTTGAGCGGCGGCCGATACACGGGCAGCTGCTCGCCCATCTCGGCCATCCAGTCGTGGTCCATGAAGAACTGCATCCGGCCGGTGAGCGTGTGCCACGGCTTGAGCCGCTCGGTGTTGATGACGAACGCGCTGTAGCGGCGTCCGCCGTGCTCGGAGCCCGACCACTCGGGCGAGGTGATGACCGGCTGCGGCCGCGACTGGGTGTCGGAGAACGTGATGCGCTTGCCCTCCTCGCCGCGGGACAGGTCGGCGAGCTCGCGGCCCGTGCGCTCCTCGAGCTGCTCGAAGCCCTGGGTTGCCAGGCGGCCGTTGGTGGTGCCGGACAGGGACAGGATGGCCTCGCACATCCGGATGTCGGTGTCGAGCCGCGGGCGGCCCTTGCCGACGCCCGTGCGCGTCTCGCCGTTGTGCCGCAGCAGTGCCGCGATCTCCTCGGTGGGCTTGAGGTTGAGGCCCTTCACCGGCATGCCGGCGGACTCGGCGAGCGGGCCGAGGGAGCCGAACTTCTCGCCGATCAGCCGGTAGTCGCGCTCGACCGTGGCGATCTTGGGGAAGTTCTTCCCCGGCACCGGCTCGCACGAGCCGTTCTTCCAGTCGGCCACCGTGCCGCCCGGGTTGGCCATCGCGTCCGGGGTGTCGTGGCCGAGCGGCACCGCCACCACGTCGGTCCGCGCGTCGAGGTGGCCGTGGCTGAGCTCGGAGACCTTCTCGGCGAGCATCTTGAACGTGTCGAAGTCGCTGCGGGTCTCCCAGGGCGGGTTGATCGCGGCGTTGAACGAGTGCACGAACGGGTGCATGTCGGTGGAGGACAGGTCGTGCTTCTCGTACCACGTGGCCGCCGGCAGGACGAGGTCGGAGAACAGCGTGGTGGACGTCATCCGGAAGTCCAGCGTCATGAGCAGGTCGAGCTTGCCGTCCGGGGTGGCGTCGCCCTCCTCGCGCCACACCATGTCGCGGCCGCGGTGGCCCTCGGGCGCCTGGTCGGCGCGCAGGGAGCTGTCGGTGCCCAGGAGGTGCTTGAGGAAGTACTCGTCGCCCTTGGCGGAGGACCCGATGAGGTTGGACCGCCACACGGTGAGGATCTTGGGCGCGTTGCCGGGGCCGTCGGGGTCCTCTGCCGCGAACCGCATGTCGCCGGCTTTGATGCGGTCCACCACGTACTCGCCGGCCGGAACGCCCGCCGCGGCGGCCTCGTCGCCCAGGTCGAGCGGGTTGCGGGAGAAGGTCGGGTACGAGGGCATCCAGCCCAGCCGCGCGGACATGGCCACCAGGTCCGGGGTGCTCATGCCGTCGAAGCGGCCGTCGCCGGTGGGGGAGGTGAGCACGTCGGCCGCGTACGCGTCGTACTTCCACTGCCCGGTGTGCAGGTAGAAGAAGGCCGTGGAGATCATCTGCCGCGGCGGGCGCGACCAGTCCAGCGCGTTCGCGACCTGCTGGAACCCGGTGAGCGGGCGGACCTTCTCCTGGCCCACGTAGTGCGCCCAGCCGCCGCCGTTGACGCCCTGGCAGCCGGTGAGGATGGTCAGGGACAGAAAGGCCCGGTAGATGAGGTCGGAATGGAACCAGTGGTTGGTGCCCGCGCCCATGAGGATCATCGAGCGGCCGCCCGAGTCCAGCGCGTTCTGGGCGAACTCGCGGCCGAAGCGCTCGGCCTGGGCGGCGGGTACGCCGGTGTGCTCCTCCTGCCACGCCGGGGTGTACGGGGCGGGGTCGTCGTATCCGGTCGGCCAGTAACCGGGCAGGCCCTCCCGGGCCACGCCGAACTGCGCCATCATGAGATCGAACACGGTCGTGACGATGACTTCGTCGTCGTCGTCCAGTACAACGGTGCGGACCGGCACGCCGCGCGTGACGGTGTCGGCCTCGCCGCGCGGCGTGTCGAAGCGCGGCAGGACGATCTCGGCGGTGTCCCCGCCCGGGGAGTGCAGGCTCAGGACCGGGTCGATCTCGCCCAGGTCGAGGTTCCAGCGGCCCTTGCCCTGCTCGCCGAACCGGTCGCCGAGCGTGCCGTTCGGTACCACCACGCGGTCGGTGACCGCGTCGAGCATCACGGTCTTGCTGGCGGCGTTCTCGCCCGGGTCCACGTCGAGGCGCACGGCGTCGGCGGTGAGGAACTTGTCCGGCACCACGGTGCCGTCGGCGCGGGTGCGCAGGGTGACGAGGAACGGCAGGTCGGTGTAAGTCTTGGCGTACGAGGTGAACTCGGGGGTGTCTCGACGGGCGTAGAACTCGGTGAGCACCACGTGGACCATCGACATGGCCAGCGCGCCGTCCGTCCCGGGGTGCGGGTGGATCCACTCGTCGGCGAACTTGGTGTTGTCCGCGTAGTCGGGGGAGACCACCACGACCTTCTGGCCCTTGTAGCGGGCCTCGGCCATGAAGTGCGCGTCCGGCGTGCGGGTGACGGGGACGTTGGAGCCCCACATCACCAGGTAGGTCGAGTTGAACCAGTCGGCGGACTCCGGCACGTCGGTCTGGTCGCCGAACACCTGCGGCGAGGCCACGGGCAGGTCGGCGTACCAGTCGTAGAAGGACAGCATGGAGCCGCCGAAGAGCTGCATGAAGCGCGCGCCGGCGCCGAACGAGGCCATGGACATGGCGGGGATCGGGGAGAACCCGGCGACGCGGTCGGGGCCCACGGTCTTGGCGGTGTACACGTGCGCGGCGGCCGCCATCTCCAGGGCGTCCTCCCAGCGGCAACGGACGAGCCCGCCCTTGCCGCGGGCGGCTTTGTAGTGGGCGCTCAGGACGGGGTCCTCGACGATCGACGCCCACGCGTCCACCGGGTCGGAGTGCACGGCCCGGGCGGTGCGCCACATCTGCATGAGCACGCCGCGCACGTACGGGTAGCGCACGCGGGTGGGCGAGTAGGTGTACCAGGAGAAGGCCGCGCCGCGCGGGCAGCCGCGGGGCTCGTAGGCCGGCAGGTCGTCACCGATGTCCGGGTAGTCCGTCTGCTGGGCCTCCCACGTGATGATCCCCTCCTTGACGTACACCTTCCACGAGCAGGAGCCCGTGCAGTTGACGCCGTGGGTGGAGCGGACCACCTTGTCGTGGCTCCAGCGGTCGCGGTAGAACACGTCGGCGTCGCGGCCGCCGGTGTGGGTGACCGTGCGGAGGTCCTCCGAGGCCTCGCCGCGTCGGAAGAACCGCCCGGTGCGGAGGATGGCGTCGGTGACGGGGCCGTCGAGCCGCCCGGAACCGGCGGGAGCGTCCCCGCCGTCCGAGGGTGACGACGACGAGCTGGGCGAGTCGACGCTGGTCATGCCGACGTCCTTTCAGTCGCGGGGGAGGCGCTACGGCCGGAGCGGAGGAACCACAGCCACGTGAGCACCGCGGTAGCCGCGGAGAGCACGAACAGCAGGAGCAGACCGATGCGGTAGTTGCCGTGGGCGGTCCAGAAGTAGCCGAGGAGCAGGGGTGGGACGAAGCCGCCCAGACCGCCGACGGCGCCGACGATTCCGGTCACCGACCCGACGGCCGACGGCTCGACGAGCTCGGCCACCAGGGCGAAGACGGCGCCCGAGGCGACGCCGAGGGACGCGCCCATGAACAGGAACACGACCGTGCCGAGCGGGTAGAGGGTGCCGCCCTCGGTGTTGATGAGGGGCATGCGCTCGGTCGCGGCGGCGGCCATCAGCCCGGTGACGATGTAGCTGACGATGAGCACCCACGCGCCGGGGAACCTGTCGGCCAGCGCGCCGCCGAGGGGCCGGCAGGCCACCGCGATCACGACGAACACCGCGGTGCGCAGGGCCGCGTCCTCCATGTCCAGCTCGTAGAAGTTGTGAAGGTAGGTGGGCAGGTAGACGGAGAACGCCACGAAGCCGCCGAAGCCCATCGCGTACAGCCAGGCGAGTTTGAGGGTGACCGGGCGGGCGAGGGTCCTGGCGGCCTTGACCACCCAGTTGCCCTGGGCCGGAGACCACGCCGGCGAGTTCGTCAGCAGCGCCCGGGCGACGACGGCGTAGACGGCGAGCAGGACCGCGACCAGGATGAACGGTGCCTGGTCGCCGAAGGCGTCGCGGAGCCGCAGGGTGGTGAAGGCCGCGATCGCCGTGCCGCCCATGCCGGCGCCGAAGATGCCGATGGCCGTGCCGCGTCGGTGCGGCGGGAACCAGGAGTTGACGGTGGGGACGCCGACGGCGAAAGAGGTGCCGCCGATCCCCAGGAAGAACCCGCCGACGAGGAGGGCGATGTAGCTGCCGTCGACGAACCCGACGAAGAGGGTGGGGATGATCGTCAGCGCGGCGATCAGCGGAAACATCGTACGACCGCCCAGGCGGTCGGTGAGCGCCCCGACGGGGATGCGGCCGAGCGACCCGACCACCACGGGCAGCGCCACCACGAGCGACTGCTCGAACGAGCTCAGGCCGAGCTGGTCCTTGTAGGTCGCCCCGAGCGGGCCCATCAGCGCCCACGCCCAGAAGGTGAGGAGGAAGCCCGAGAAGCACAGGGCCAGAGCGATGTTTGCCTGCGTCGGGTCGGGCCCCGTCTGTGGGGAGTTCGGGCCTGAGGCCACCGGAGGTCCTTTCACGTTGTTCTCGTGCGGCGGGTCCGCTCGGTCGTGGGCGGGCCCGAACCTGAGTGTGTGTAACCGTAGATCGCACCATCGGCGCTTCTCGCGCCTTGAGGCACTTTGTTATCGGGTAAATACACAACTCTTTGAACATTTAGAGTTTTTATGGAGAATGGCGCCGGTGAAACGCCCTGAATAACCGCCGATAATGTCCCGGAATGGGGGACGAAAAGGGAATTATCCACGCCCAATTGTTGATGTTCCCGCTATTACGCGGCCGTAAATCGGCCGTGGGCCCGGGCGACGGCGCACCGGGCCCGCGGCGGCGGGATCAGACCAGCCAGTCGTTGGGCGCGAACAGCTCGGCGTGGAGGCGATCCTCGGACACGCCGGCGTCGAGTAACTGCCGGCGGAGGGACTGGAGGAAACCGGTGGAGCCGCAGAGGAAGACATGTGCTCCCTCAGGGAGGGGGACCGACGACAGATCCATGAGGCCGCGGTGGACCGTGCCCGGGCCGGAGACGGTGTCGGCGGCCTGCTCGTACCACGTGTGGACCTCGGCGTCCGCGAGCATCGCGGCCTCACCGGCGACCTCGAAGGCGAGCACGTGATCGGCCGGGCTCCGGTCGGCGTGCAGGACGAGCACCCTACGCGTGTCCTCCGTCGCCGCCAGGTGGGCGATCATGCCGAGCATGGGCGTGATGCCGATCCCCGCCGAGCAGAGCACGACCGGGGCGGCCTCCCGGCCCTCCCCGATCCCGGCGGCGTCGAGGACGAGATCGCCGAACGGGAGGGTGACCTGGATGGTGGTGCCGACGGCCGCGTTGGCGTGCAGCCACCCGGAGACCTCGCCGGCAGGGCAGGCCTCGCCGTCCGCGTCGACGCGGCGGACGCCGATCCGCCACGTGCCGTCGCCCGGGGCGGTGGACAGCGAGTACTGGCGCAGCTGGCGGGCGCCGTCGGGCAGGACCACGCCGACCGAGGTGTACTGGCCGGGTCGGAAGTCGGGCAGCGGCTCGCCGTCCGGGCCGCCGAGGGTGAAGACGGCCACCGAGTCCGTGACGTCCTCGCGAGCCACCACGGTGGCGGTGCGGAACACGTCACCCGGCTCGACCTGCGCCTCGTCATAGAGGGCCTTCTCGAAGTCCACCAGGACGGCGGCCATGATCCAGTAGACCTCGTCCCACGCCGCTGCGACCTCCGGCGTGATCGCCTCGCCCAGGACCTCGACGATCGCGCCGAAGAGGTAGTCGTGGACCACCTGGTACTGGTCGGGCGTGATGCCCAGGCTCGCGTGCTTGTGGCCGATCCGCGAGAGCATGTCCACCGGGCTCCGGCCGTCCACCAGCAGGGTGGCGAACGTGGCGATGGACGCGGCGAGCGCGCGCTGCTGCGCACCGAGCTTCTGGTTGCCGCGGTTGAACGTGTCGCGCAGCAGCTCCGGATTGTCGGCGAACATCGTCCGGTAGAAGACCGGCGTGATCTCGTCGATGTGGGCGCCGATCACGGGCAGGGTCTCGCGGACCACGGCGGCGTGCTCGTCGGACAGCTCGCGGGGATGCGCGAGGATCGACTCCAGGGTGGTGATCGAGGTGGTCACGGGTACTCCTTCTGCGAGAGCGCCGGGACAGCGACGGACGTGTCGGGGCGCGACGGGGCCGTCCGAGCCCAAGGTGGGTCGGACTGCGTGTGGGTGGAGGACGAGGGTCGGCGGGTGTCACCGACCGGGCGGTCAGGGTCCCGGGCCGGTCCGGGGGCGGGCGCCGAGGCTGAGCGACACCTGGCGGGTGGGCGTGCGGACGATCCCGTCGACCGTCAGCGGGTCGAGGGTGGCGAAGAACGCCTCGCGGGCGTCCACCAGCGCGCGTCGGAGTCCGCAGTTGCCCGCGAGCGGGCAGGGCGTCGGGCCCTCACACTGGACAACCTCGCCCGGGCCCTCCAGTCGGCGCAGCAGCCGCCCGACCGACTCGTGCCGGCCGAGTTCGGTGATGACCAGCCCGCCGCCGCGGCCGCGCCGCGACTCCGCCAGGCCCAACTCGACCAGGCGGGAGACGATCTTGGCCACGTGGCTCACAGAGGCCTCGACCGATTCGGCGATCACCGCAGCGGTCATCCGCTCCTCGCGTTCGTCGGCGACGGCGAGACGCATGAGGGCGCGGAGCGCGAGATCGGAAGACCGGGACAACTGCACAACGCCGAGCGTGCCATATTGCGACTCGCCCCGGCGCATTTGTCGCGGGTGATCTCAAATACGTATTGAGCCGGGCATTTGCAGTGATCTCCCACCTGCGACGACGTCCTCGGGAGCGCACTCACGCGGCAGCCGCTCCTGACCCTGACGTCTCGCTCCTGCGCCTGCGTCGGGCAACCCCCGCAGCCGCTCCTCTCCCTGGCGTCTCGCGCGCACCGCGGGGTGGGCGAGACGCCA
>NZ_JAALDU010000115.1 GCF_014145015.1 Dietzia sp. E1
GCGCGGAGCCTGGGGCGTGCGCAGAAGCGGTGTGCGCGAACGGCCCTCGGGGCCGACGTGCCCGAGAGGCTACGGGCCCGCGCCGGGGCGGGTGGCCCGGATCGCCCGATTGTCTGTGAGAGGTGTCACAATCGAGACGTGAACGGGATGGGTTTCGGGGAGTCGCTGGCGCGCGCGCTGGCCGCGTTGGCCGATCCGTTACACGAGCCGGTGCTGCTGGCCATACCGGTGTTCGTGCTGTTCGTGGCGATCGAGTGGGTGTCGGCCCGTGTGCTCGAGGCCCGTGAGCCGGGCGGGTACCAGCCCCGCGACGCGGTCACCTCGCTCATCATGGGCGCGAGCTCGCAGGCGTTCTGGCTGCTCGGCAAGCTGGTCGGCCTGGTCCTCTACGCGGCGGTGTGGGTGTACCTCGCGCCGTGGCACCTGCCGCCCGACGCCTGGTACACGTGGGTCCTCGCGATCCTCGGAACCGATTTCCTCTACTACTGGTATCATCGCGGCGCGCATCGCATCCGGCTCGTCTGGGCGACCCACCAGGCCCACCACTCCAGTGAGTACTACAACTTCGCCACCGCGCTCCGGCAGAAGTGGAACAACTCCGGCGAGATCATCGCGTGGCTGCCTCTACCACTGTTGGGGGTGCCGCCGTGGATGGTGTTCACCGGATTCTCCGTCTCGCTCGTCTATCAGTTCTTCGTCCACACCGAGCGCATCGGCCGACTGCCCGCGCCGATCGAGTTCGTGTTCAACACCCCGTCGCACCACCGCGTGCACCACGGCAGCGACGCCGAGTATCTGGACCGCAACTACGGCGGCATCCTCATCATCTGGGACCGCCTGTTCGGCACGTTCCGGCCCGAAACCCACCGGCCCACTTACGGTCTGACCACGCCGGTGAACTCCCACAATCCGTTCTGGCTGCAGCTGCACGAGTACGTCGCCATCTGGCGCGACCTGCGCGGCGCGGGCAGCTGGCGGGAGCGGCTCGGCTACGTGTTCGGCCCGCCCGGGTGGAAGCCGGCGGCCACGCCGACACCGTCCGCGCCCGCCCCCCGATCGTCGGCGGGGGCCACCGAGCGCTACTAAGGTGTGACGCATGGGAACCGCCGTGAGTCTCGCCGAACCACTCGTCGTCGGTACCGAAAGCCACGCTCGCGGCGTGCAGCGACTCGTCGACAGCTTCCGGGCCGTGCCCGCCCACGAGCCCGTCCGGCTGGCCAAGTCCACGTCCAACCTCTTCCGCCCGCGCGCCTCGTCGTCGTCGCCCGGTCTCGACACCACCGGCCTCACGCGCGTCGTCTCCGTGGATCCCGACGCCCGCACCGCCGACGTCCAGGGGATGTGCACCTACGAGGACCTCGTCGACGCCACCCTGGCGTACGGCCTCATGCCGTACGTCGTGCCGCAGCTCAAGACCATCACCCTCGGTGGCGCCGTGACCGGCCTGGGCATCGAGTCCACCTCGTTCCGCCTGGGCCTGCCGCACGAGTCCGTGCTCGAGATGGACATCCTCACCGGCACCGGTGAGATCGTCACCGCCCGCCCCGACGGCACCGAGCGCGAACGCGCGCTCTTCCGTGGCTTCCCCAACTCCTACGGCTCCCTCGGGTACGCGGTGCGGCTGCGCATCGCCCTCGAGCCGGTGCAGCGCTTCGTGGAGCTGCGGCATGTGCGGTTCGACTCCCTCACCGCGCTCGAGTCGGCGTTGGCGCGGGTCAGTGAGTCGGGGACGTACGACGACGAGGAGGTCGATTTCCTCGACGGGATCGTCTTCTCGGCCGACGAGTCCTACCTCTGTCTGGGACGGCGGACCGACGAGCCCGGGCCCGTCTCGGACTACTCGGGTGTGGCCGACAAGCAGGCGATCTACTACCGCTCCGTCCAACACGGCGGTCCCGCCGGCTCCGTGAAGCGCGACCGCCTCACCATCCGCGACTACCTCTGGCGCTGGGACACCGACTGGTTCTGGTGCTCGCGCGCGTTCGGCGTGCAGAACCCGCGGATCCGCCGCTTCTGGCCGCAGCAGCTGTTGCGCTCCTCTGCGTACTGGAAGATCATCGGCCTAGACCACAAGTACGACATCGGCAACAAGATCGGCGCCCTCAAGGGCGAGGGACCGCGCGAGCGCGTGGTGCAGGACGTCGAGGTGACGATCGACCACACCGCCGAGTTCCTCGACTGGTTCCTGCGCGAGGTGCCCATCGAACCCCTGTGGATCTGCCCGCTGCGGCTGCGGGAGTCCACCCCGGCGCCGGGCCTGGACGGCGAGCCGGCGTCCGACCGTCCGTGGCCGCTGTACCCGCTCGCGCCGGAGACCACCTACGTCAACATCGGTTTCTGGTCCTCGGCGCCGATCGAGCCCGGGATGGCCGAGGGCGCGTGGAACCGGCGCATCGAGGAGGAGGTGTCCCGGCTCGGTGGCCACAAGTCGCTGTACTCGGAGGTCTTCTACTCCCGCGAGGAGTTCGCCCAGCTCTACGGCGGCGACCACGCGGGCCGGCTCAAGAAGGAATTCGATCCCGAGGGCCGGTTCGCGACCCTCTACGACAAGGCGGTGGGTGCACGGTGACCACGACGAGCGCGGGGACCGCGGATTCCGCGGGCGCGGCGAGCGCGGCGGGCAGGATGACGATCGGCGAGATCATCGGCGCCTTCGCCACCGGCGAGCCGCCGCTGCGGATCGAGGCCTACGACGGGTCGGCCATCGGCCCGGCGGACAGCCGACTGGTGCTACGCCTGAAGAGCGAGAAGGCGCTGCAGTACTTCGTCACCGCCCCCGGCGACCTCGGCCTGGCCCGCGCCTACCTCATGGGCGAGCTGGAGATCGACGGCGTGCACCCCGGGGCGCCCCACGACGTGTTCGGCGCGCTCGAGGTGTTCCGCAAGCACATGACCCGTACACCCGACGCCAGGACGCTCGCGCGGATCGCCCGGTCCGTGGGCACGGAGAACGTCCGGTTCCTGCCCACCCCGCCGATGGAGGTCAAGCCCGCGTGGAAGCGCGTCCTGTCCGGGATGCGGCGGCACTCCAAGGAGCGGGACTCCGAGGTCGTCAGCTACCACTACGACGTGTCGAACCGCTTCTACGAGTGGATCCTCGGGCCGTCCATGACGTACACGTGCGCCTGCTACCCGGACCCCGACGCGTCGCTCGAGGTGGCGCAGGAGAACAAGTACCGACTGGTGTTCGACAAGCTCGGGCTCAAGGCGGGGGACCGGTTACTCGACGTGGGCTGCGGTTGGGGTGGCATGGTCCGCTACGCCGCACGCCGCGGCGTGAAGGTGATCGGCGTGACCCTGTCCAAGGAGCAGGTCGAGTGGGGCCGCGCCGCCATCGAGGCCGAGGGTCTGGGCGACCTGGCCGAGGTGCGCCTGCAGGACTACCGCGACGTCCCCGAACGGGACTTCGACGCCGTGAGCTCGATCGGCATCACCGAGCACATCGGCCGGAAGAACTACGCCGACTACTTCGCCAAGCTGCACGGATATCTCAAGCCGGGTGGTCGGCTGCTCAACCACTGCATCACCCGGCCGGACAACGTCGGCAAGGTCAAGGCCGGTCAGTTCATCGACCGCTACATCTTCCCCGACGGCGAACTCGCCGGCGCCGGCACCGTGCACCTCGAGGCGGAGAACGCCGGGTTCGAAGTGGTACACGAGGAGAACCTGCGCCAGCACTACGCGTTCACCCTCCGCGACTGGTGCACCAATCTCGTCGAGCACTGGGACGAGGCTGTCGAGGAGGTCGGGGAGCCCATGGCCAAGCTGTGGGGCCTGTACATGGGGGCCTGCCAGTACGGGTTCGAGCACAACAAGATCCAGCTACACCAGATCCTCGCCGTGCGCCTGGACGAGCGCCAGACCTGGGACGTGCCGCTGCGGCAGTGGTGGCAGGCCTGAGCGACTGACCCTACCGGTGTCCACGCGGGGACCGGCCAGGCGGCGGGATGGTGAGCCGGCGGGCCGCCTGAGCGGCCCGCCTACCCCACCGGGTCACTGTATGTCGAGCGCGAGCAGGACCTGACCGGTCGGCGCCGGCGAGCCACCCGCGGGCTCCTCGGTGATGCCGATCTGCTCGGAGTTGCGGATGCCGGCGATCTGGGCCGAGGGCGACGGGCCGACCTCGCCGGATTCCATCGTTCCCGCGGGTATGGGCTCGTGGTCGCCCATGAGCCACAGCTGGTAGGCGCGGCCCTCCGGCGGGGCGGGGAGGTCCGTCATCGAGATGACGGCCATGTCCGCCGACTTCGACGCCAGCACGGTGGCGGTTCCGGTCCCGCCGACCTGGCCGCGGACCACCGCGAGATCCTCGGCCGCCAACAGTGAGGTGACCTGTCGCGGCATCGTCCCCGAGGGGGGCGCGGCGGTGGGTAGGTTCTCAGACCCGGTCCCGTCGGTGAGGCGGCCGATCATCACACCACCGACCAGCAGCACCACGGCGGCCGCGGCGACCGCGAGGAACGTCAGTAAACCGGGCCGTCGGCGCTCGCGTTCGCGACTCAGGTCGATGACGTCCGCACCCCCGTCGGCGTCCCGCCCGGAGCCGCGGCGGTCGCCCGGACCGACGGGACCGGTGGGGCCGGACGGCGAGGAGACCGCCGCCAGCTCGAGGATCCGCTCCCGCAGCTGCGGCGGCGGCGCGGTGTCGAGTCCGGCGTCCGCGACGAGGGCCGCGACGACCTCACGCGTCGACGCGATGTGCGCCAGCATCGATGACCGGTCCTCGGGGGCGGCGCTGACCAGTGCGGCCTCGACGGCATCGGCCTCGTGTTCGGGCAGTGCGTCCAGCGCGTAGAGGTCGAGGTCCTCGGGGCGGACGCTGTCAGGGGTCGACGGGTGATCGTGGTGACGAACGCTCATGACAGCTCACCTCCCAGGCAGTTCTTCAGGCGACGGAGTCCGTCGCGGATTCTCGATTTGACGGTGGGTAACGCGGTGCCCAGTCTCTCGGCGACCTCACGGTAGGTGTGGCCGGAGAAGTACGCCATCTCGATGGACTCGCGCTGGTTGTCGGTCAGCGTCTCCAGGCACCTGCGCACCTCGGCGGCCTCCTCGCCGCGGGAGATCTGCTCCGTGACCTGTTCGGCGACATCGCCTCCGTGGATGGTGCCGGTGGCGGCGTCGACCTCGTCACGTCGTGCAGCCGAACTCTCGGAACGGACGCGGTCGACGGCCCGGCGGTGTGTGATGGTCAGCACCCAGGACTGGACGGACCCCAGCGAGGGCCGGTAGTCGGCAGCCTGCTTCCAGACCTGAAGGAACACCTCCTGCGCCGTCTCCTCGGCGTACCCCGGGTCGCGTAGGACCCGCAGGGCGAGCCCGTAGACGCGTGGGGCCATGAGGTCGTAGAAACGACCGAAGGCCTGGAGATCACCGGACGCGGCCAACTCGAGCAGGCTCCCCGGGTCGGTCAGCGGCGGGGCGGCTGGCTCGGACACGGAGACCAGTCTAGTGCCAGCCGGCTCGTGACCGCGCGACGGCGGCGCGGGTGGTCGACCCGGTGGCCGCGCCGACGGTCTGCCGGTGACCTGGAGGGTCATGCCGCCACCACCCGGAACGTGCGGTTGTGCCAGCCGGTGGCGCCGCTGGGTACGGGATCCCTGCGCTCCTCAGGCTGGACCTCACCGGTCGAGTCGGTGGCCCGGACGTGCAGGGTGTGCAGGCCCGGTTCGGCGTCCCAGACCCACGACCACATGCGCCACGTGTCCACCGAGTACTCGTCCGCCAGGCGGGCGTCCTGCCACGGCCCGTCGTCGACCCTCACCTCCACCCGGTCGATGCCGCGGCGCTGCGCCCACGCGGTCCCGGCGACGACCGTCGGCCCGGGCGGCAGCTCCGCCAGCGGGGCAGGACGGTCGATGCGGCTCGCGGTGCGGATCGGGCCGCGCTCCGCCCAGCCGCGGTCGGTCCAGTACGCGCTGGCCCGGTCGAAGCGCGTGACCTCCCAGTCCACGACCCACTTGGTGGCCGAGACGTACCCGTACAGGCCGGGGACCACCTGGCGGACGGGGTAGCCGTGCTCGAACGGCAGCGGCTCGCCGTTCATCCCCACTGCCAGCAGGGCGTCGCGGCCGTCCGTCAGAGCCTCCAGTGGCGTCCCGGCGGTCCAGCCGTCGACCGACGTCGACAGCAGCATGTCGGCCTCGGGCAACGGCCCCGCCTCGGCGAGCAGATCGGCGATGGGGAACCCGGTCCAGATCGCCGTCCCCACCAGATCCCCGCCGACCTCGTTCGATACGCAGGTCAGGCTCACGATGCGGTCGCGTGCCTCGCGGTCCACGAGCGTCTGCCAGTCGAGCTCGATCTCCCGCTCGACCATCCCGTGGATCCGCAGCCGCCACTCGGAGGTGCTCACCACGGGCACGCGCAGGGCGGCGTCGATGCGGTAGAACTCGTCGTTGCCGGTGAGGAACGGCGTCACGCCCGGCGCGTCGGGCACGACGCCCGGCGGAACCGGGGCGGCCGCGTTGCGGGCGAGTACCCGCGGCAGTCGCAGACCGGTGCGTTCGGCGACCGCGTCGGCGGCCCGGCGGGTC
>NZ_JAALDU010000116.1 GCF_014145015.1 Dietzia sp. E1
GGAACTTGTTGATGTACCCGCCGTTGGAGTCGACGGCCTCGACCGCGATCCGGAAGAACTCGTTGAGCACGGACACGACCTCGGCCGGCTCGTGCGCTGCCGCGAACTCGGTCGACCCGGTGAGGTCGACGAACAGCACCGCGACCTCCCGCTCCTGTCCACCGAGCTCGGTGCCGCGCTCGAGGGCGTTGCGGGCGACGTCCTCGCCGACGTAGCGGCCGAACAGGTCCTGGATCGCCTCGCGCTCCTGCAGGCCGGTCACCATCTCGTTGAAGCCCTGCGCGAGGCGGCCGATCTCCGAGCTGTCGTAGATCGTCACGCGCGTCTCGAGGTCACCCTGCTTGACGCGGCTGACGCCCGCCTGCATCTCGCGGACGGGGTCGGCGATCGAGTCGGAGACCAGCCCCATGCCGATCGCGCCGGCGATCACGGCGACGCTCGCCAGGACCGCCAGCGCGACGAGGATGGTCCCGGGATCGTCACCGAACAGTCCGAACCAGTGGCCGGTGAGGATGAGCAGGATGCCGGCGATCGGGATGACCGTCGTCAGCGCCCAGCCCAGGAAGATCCGGCGCCGGACGCCGGGGACGTGCCGGTTGGCCGGCACGCCGCTGGCCAGCGCGCGCACGGTGATCGGCCGCATGATCCGCTCGGCCTGCAGGTAGGAGATGAGGACGGTCGTGCTCCCGCCCAGGAGGCTCGTCACCGACACGATGAGGGCCAGCCTGGGGGAGTGTCCGACGTTGACGGCGGCGAACAGCAGGGTCCCGATCACCCACATCGTGCCCGAGATGATCGCCTGGTGGAACGGCAGACGCAGGGTGCGGCGACGGATGGCGCCGTCGAAGTCCGCCCCCGCGCGGTCCACCCTGAGCACGGGCAACAGGAGCAGGGTCGAGGCGATGACGCCGCCGATGAAGGCCAGCACCAGGTAGCCGATGAAGAGGTACTGGTTGAGGAACCGGAACTCGTCGAGGTCCAGGAACCGGTCCATCGGCAACACGAAGCGCAGAAACGAGAACACGAAGACCGCGCCGATGATGTTGGCCTGCACCATCGTGAGCGCATACACGGGCCAGGGGGTGGCCCACAGCCACCTGAACAACCTGACCCAGCGCTCCATCGGTCCAAGCCTAGTTCGCGCCGGTGCCGGTGGGGACTCAGGTGTGTCGGTCCGCGGGGATAAGGTGGGGCCATGCCCGGGGTGTTCGAACGATTGGCCGGACAGGCCGACGTCGTGGCGGAGCTGACCGCTGCCGCCATGGCCGCCCGTGCCCGCGTCCCGGGCCAGGGCTGGGACGAGTCCGATCCGCGGATGGTCCACGCGTGGTTGTTCACCGGTCCGCCGGGTAGCGGACGCAGCGTGGCGGCCATGGCGTTCGCGGCGGCCCTGCAGTGCGAGGACCCCGACGTGGTGGGGTGCGGGCGGTGCCGCGCGTGCCACACCGTCCTGGCGGGAACTCATGCCGATGTACACCTGCTCGCCCCGCAGGGCGTGAACATCCTCCTCAAGGACGTCAAGGAGACCATCCACCGCGCGGCCAGCCGTCCCGGGACCGGTCGGTGGCAGATCGTCGTGGTCGAGGAGGCGGACCGGCTCACAGAGCAGTCCGGCAACGCGCTGCTCAAGGTGGTGGAGGAGCCGCCGAGCCGGACCGTGTTCCTGCTGTGTTCGCCGACCACTGATCCGATGGACATCATGGTCACGCTCCGCTCGCGGTCGAGGAACGTCGCGCTGCACCAGCCGAACGCCGAGGCGGTCGAACGGGCCCTTCTCGCCGACGGCGACGCGATCGACCCGGATCTCGCGCGGTGGGCCGCCTCGGTCTCCTCCGGGCACGTGGGGCGGGCGCGGTGGCTGGCCACCGACGAGGCGACCCGCGAACGTCGGGACGTCGTCCTCCAGCTGCCGATGGTCATGCACAACCCCGGTCGGGCCTTCCCGCTCGCGAGCCGGCTCGTCAGCTCCGCCGAGCAGGAGGCGCTGGCGCGCAACAGCGAGTCGGACGAGCGAGAGGTCGAGGAACTGCGCACCGCCCTCGGCGCCGGCGGCACCGGTAAGGGCACCGCGTCCGCCGGCCGCGGGGCGACGGGCGCGGTCAAGGAACTCGAACGCGCGCAGAAGTCGCGGCGGACCCGCTCCACCCGTGATTCGCTGGACCTCGCCCTGGTCGACCTGGCCGGCTTCTACCGGGATGCACTCATGGTCGCGCTCGGTGCCCGCGACGTCACGGCCGTCCACCCCGACAAGTCCGAGGAGGCCGCACGCCTCGGAGGGCACTACCCGGCCGCCTCGATCCTCAAGGCGATCGAGGCGGTGCAGGACTGCCGGGCCGCTATCGAGGTCAACGTCAAACCGAAGTTCGCGGTGTCCGCGATGGTCGGGGCGATCTCCGCTGCTCTCGGGTCCTGAGCCGCCGGGCTGTAGTGGCCCCGCGGAACGGTCGGGGACTGCCGGCGGAAGCGCCGGCGGAGGTGCTCGGGCGCAGGCCGTTTTTCGGCTCAGGGGTCCGTCGGATATAGTTGCGTCGCCCCACAAGGGCTCGCCGCGTTAGCTCAGTCGGTAGAGCATTTCACTCGTAATGAAAAGGTCGTCGGTTCGATTCCGACACGCGGCTCCACAGAGAACTCCTCGAAACCCCGGCCCTCCAGGCCGGGGTTTCGTCGTTCGGTACCGTGCACTCGATCGGCTGGGCAACGGAGCTGAGCGTTGACGGTGACGGGCCGGGTCGATACTGTCGGATAACGGTTTACGTAGTTAGATAGCGAGCCGGTTCCCGCGATTACGAAGGAAGTCCCCTCATGGCCTCAGCGCCCCTGCTCGTCGAGCGAGCCGACCACATCGAGACGTGGACCCTGAACCTGCCGGAGACCCGCAACCCCATCTCGGATCCGGCCATCGTCGACGCGCTCTGTGAGCAGGTCGCGGTGGTCAACGCCGATCACGATGTGCGCGCCGTGGTGCTCACCGGCGCGGGGTCGGCGTTCTCGGCGGGCGGCAACGTGAAGGACATGGCCGACCGGGCCGGCATGTTCGGCGGCTCCCCGTATCAGCTCCGCGACGGCTACCGCCACGGCATCCAGCGGATCCCGCGCGCCCTGTACCACTGCGAGGTCCCGGTGGTCGCCGCGGTCAACGGGCCGGCGGTCGGCGCGGGCTGCGATCTCGCGGTGATGTGCGACCTGCGGGTGGCGTCGACCAGGGCGTGGTTCGCGGAGAGCTTCGTCCAGCTGGGGATCATCCCCGGCGACGGTGGGGCCTGGCTGCTCACCAAGGCGATCGGCCCGGCGCGTGCGGCGGAGATGGCACTCACCGGCGACCGGGTGCAGGCCGAGCAGGCCGCCGAGTGGGGCCTGGTCAACCAGGTGGTCGACCCCGACGATCTCATGGAAGCGGCTCGCGGTCTCGCGGCGCGGGTGGCCAAGAACCCGCCGCACTCGGTGCGGATGGCCAAGCGGCTGCTCCGCGAGTCCCAGCACCAGTCGCTGGAGTCGCTGCTCGAGCTGTCCGCGGCGATGCAGGCTCTGGCCCACCACACCGAGGATCACCGCGAGGCGCTCGCCGCATTCGGGGAGAAGCGCGCCGGTCGGTACGAGGGGCGGTAGCCGGCGGCTGCCGTGGGTCCTCGGCTACCGGAGGCCCCACGAGGTCGCGTGCTCGAGGCACGCGCTCGCGAGTTCGTCCTTGCGGGCGAGGATCTCGGTTCGGCTGCCGATCACGCCGACCGTCGCGATGGTGCGGCCGCGCTCGCGCAGTGCGACGGAGACCCCGTCCCCGCCGTCGACGGCCACCCCGGGCGCGCGGCAGACCCCGGTGTCGATCAGGTCGTCGAGGGCGGCGAGGAACCGGTCGACGTACTCGGCGTCCTCGCGGGGCCGGGAGTTGAGGTAGGCCCACACGTCCCGCCGCTCGCGGTCCGCGAGGAGCAGCCACCCGGACGAGGTCCGCAGCAGGGAGCGACGCAGTTTGTTCTCCGCGAGGTACGCGTAGTGCGGGTCGGAGGAGACGAAGTCCACGTAGAACAGGTCGTCGCCGACATCCGTCGACAGAGTCGTCGTGAGGCCGGTCTGTGAGTGCAGCGCCTCCAGTTGCTCGTGTGTCACCGAGGTGACGGGCGGTCGCCCGGCGATGACGTTGAGCAGGTACGGAGCTGTGCCGAGCGTGTAGACCCGGTTCCGCTCGTCGAGATATCCGACGGCGACCAGGCCGTTGAGGAGCCCCTGGGTCGAGCTGATGGGCGCGTCGAGGGCCTTGGCCACCGCGGTCAGCGTCATCCCCGAGCCGGAGCGTGCGACCAGTTCCATGATCGCGGCGACCCGGTCGACCATCCGGTGGCGTGGTCGTTCGGTGGCCCGGCCGGCAGCGCTGGCGGAGTCGCCACCCGTCGTCTCGCTCTCCGTCATGAGGTAACAGTATCCGGCGTCCTGGAACGCGACCCAACGATCCATAGACACGTACCGTATTCCGCCATTGCGTAAAGGTCGTGCGCGTGCGATGCTGTCCACGTGGCGCCGATCACTATCGGCGCCAGTCGCCGGGCCTGACCGCTCGACCCCGGCCATCGCATCCCGACCCCCGAGGAGCACCGATGAGGACCGCGCTCGCCCCACCCACGACCCTGGCGTCGGAGGAGATGACCGCCCTGCGGGCGGAGGTCCGTGCCTTCCTCGCGGACGAGATCGCGGCGGGGCGACTGACCCCGTGGATCGACACCTGGCTGACCCGGTGGGACGAGGACTTCACGCGCCGACTGGCCGAGCGTGGATGGGTCGGGATGACGATCCCCACCGAGTACGGCGGTCGCGGTCGTACGTTCCTCGAGCGCTTCGTCGTCACCGAGGAACTGCTCTCCGTGGGCGCACCGGTGGCAGCGCAGTGGGTCGCCGACCGGCAGATCGCCCCGTCGCTGCTGCGCTACGGCACCGAGGAGCAGAAGCGCGAGTACCTGCCCCGGATCGCGGCGGGCGAGTGCTGCTTCGGCATCGGGATGAGCGAGCCGGACTCGGGCTCCGACCTCGCCAGCGTCCGCACGAAGGGCGTGAAGGTCGACGGCGGCTGGTCGATCACCGGCACCAAGGTGTGGACGTCCGGCGCCCAGCACGCCGAGGCGTTCATCGCCCTCTGCCGGACCGAGCCCCTCGACACCACGAACCGCCACGCGGGCCTGAGCCAGTTCATCGTGGATCTGCGCAGCGAGGGCGTGACCATCCGGCCGATCGTGTCGCTGTCGGGCGACCACCACTTCAACGAGGTGATCCTCGACGAGGTGTTCGTCCCCGACGCCATGGTGTTCGGCACCCTCGGCAACGGCTGGGAGCAGGTCAACTCCGAGCTCGCCTTCGAGCGCAGCGGCCCCGAGCGGTTCCTGTCCTCGTTCCGCCTGCTCGCCGCCGAGATCGGGGCGGTCGCGGAGGGAGCGCTGCCCGCCCGCGCGGACCTGGGCCGGTCGGTGGCGCGGATGGCCGGCCTGCACGCGCTGAGCCAGAACATCGCCGGCGCGCTCCAGCGAGGTGAGGCGGCCGATACCGCCGCCGCGCTGGTCAAGCTGCTCGGCACCACCACGGAGGGGGACCTCGTCGACGCGGTCTCCACCGGACTCGGCGACGAGTTCCGGCCGGGCGAGGGCGGCCCGGCATCGTCCGAGCTGACCGACCTGCTCCGCGCCGGACTCCATCAGCGCCCCGGCTTCACGCTGCGCGGCGGGACCAACGAGATTCTGCGCGGCGTGATCGCGCGGGGACTGGGGATGCGATGAGCCACGCCACCACTGACCTGCACACCACCACCGGCCGGCAGGCCGCCACGTCCGACCAGCAGGCCGCGACGGCCGACCTCGCCGTCGACGAGGATCTCCTCGCCATGATGGGCGACGTCCTGGCCGAGCACTCCGGCCCCGACGTCGAGCCCGACCCCGCGGCCGTGTGGCGGACACTGACCGAGGTGGGGCTCGGGCGGCTCACGGCTCCCGAGGCCTCGGGTGGCAGCGGCGCCGGTTGGGCCGAGGCGGCTGCCCTTCTCCGCCTGTCCGCGGCCGCGGGGGTGGCCGTCCCCTACGCCGAGACCGACCTCGTCGTCGGGCCCCT
>NZ_JAALDU010000117.1 GCF_014145015.1 Dietzia sp. E1
CGGAACGGCCAGGGCAACCGGAACGACCAGGGCGGCCGGAACAACCAGGACGGCCAGGGCAACCGGAACGACCAGGGCGGCCAGGACGGCGGCGACAACGGCCCGCGTGGCGACGGCCAGAACCGCGACGACGACGGTGGGGGCCGCGGTCGTCGTGGTCGCCGCCGCCGCGAGCGCAATCGCGGCGGCAACCGCCCGGCCGAGGGTGAGACCGAGGTGCGGGAGGACGACGTCCTCCAGCCGGTCGCGGGCATTCTCGACGTCCTCGACAACTACGCGTTCGTCCGCACCTCCGGATACCTCGCCGGCAACAACGACGTCTACGTGTCGATGAACATGATCCGTCGCTACGGGCTGCGTCGCGGTGACGCGATCACCGGCGCGGTCAAGATGCCCCGGGACGGGCAGTCCGACGGGCAGCACGACGGTCCGGGCGGCGGCCAGGGTGGCGGCCGCGGTGGCGGACAGGGCGGGAAGAACCGGGCGAAGTTCAACCCGCTCGCCCGCATCGACACGGTCAACGGCGGTCCGGCGGACCAGGCCCGCCAGCGTCCGGAGTTCTCCAAGCTCACCCCGCTGTACCCCAACCAGCGGCTGCGGCTCGAGACGGAGAAGAACATCATCTCCACCCGCGTGATCGACCTGATCATGCCGATCGGCAAGGGGCAGCGCGCCCTCATCGTGTCGCCGCCGAAGGCCGGTAAGACCACGATCCTGCAGAACATCGCCAACGCGATCGCCACGAACAATCCCGAATGCCACCTCATGGTCGTCCTCGTCGACGAGCGACCGGAGGAGGTCACCGACATGCAGAGGTCGGTCAAGGGCGAGGTCATCGCCTCGACCTTCGACCGTCCGCCGTCAGACCACACGCAGGTCGCCGAGCTCGCGATCGAGCGTGCGAAGCGGCTGGTGGAGCTGGGCCAGGACGTCGTCGTCCTCCTCGACTCGATCACGCGTCTCGGTCGCGCCTACAACAACTCGTCCCCGGCCTCGGGGCGCATCCTGTCCGGTGGTGTCGACTCGACCGCCCTGTACCCGCCCAAGCGGTTCCTCGGCGCGGCACGCAACATCGAGAACGGTGGGTCCCTGACGATCATCGCGACCGCGATGGTCGAGACCGGCTCGGCCGGTGACACCGTGATCTTCGAGGAGTTCAAGGGCACCGGCAACGCCGAGCTCAAGCTGGACCGTCGGATCGCCGAGCGCCGGGTCTTCCCCGCCGTCGACGTCGGCCCCTCGGGCACCCGCAAGGAGGAGCTGCTCATGAGCCCCGAGGAGGCGGGCATCATGCACAAGCTCCGCCGGGTGCTCTCGGGTCTGGACACCCACCAGGCCATCGACCTGCTCATGTCGCAGCTGCGCAAGACCAACACCAACTACGAGTTCCTGTTGCAGGTGGCCAAGACGACGCCCACGCTGCCGCAGGACGAGGAGTGACCCAGGGCGCGGGACGGTCGCCGTCTTCGATCGACGACGTCCTGTCCGAGTACGGGGGCCTCGAGGCGCAGCTGTCCGACCCGACGTTGCACGAGGACGCGGCCGCCGCGCGCCGGGTCGGCAAGCGGTTCGCCGAGTTGACCCCGATCGTGCAGTGTCACCGCGCGCTGGTCTCGACCCGCGACGACGCCGCCGCGGCCCGCGAGCTCGCGGGGGACGACTCGTCGTTCGCCGAG
>NZ_JAALDU010000118.1 GCF_014145015.1 Dietzia sp. E1
GCGAGGCGGTCGGTCTCGTGGCCGCGCAGGTGCGCGATCCCCGTGAGGCGCGACGGGCCGTCGGCCAGGGCGCACAGTGCGGCGACGGTGGGGGTGAGCTCGCCGACGGCGGACAGGTCCCGGTCGACGGGGGAGAGGCGGGAGGGGCCGACGACGACGAGGGTGCCGTGGTCCGCACCGTCGGCGATCTCGAGGGTCACGGACGCGCCCATGGCCCGCAGGATGTCGCGGATGGCGTCGCCGGGCTGGGTCGTGGTGGCGGGCCAGTGCGGGACGCGGACGGTTCCGCCGGTGACCGCCGCGGCGGCCAGGAACGGGGTGGCGTTGGACAGGTCGGGCTCGACGACACGGTCGACGGCCGCGATCGGGCCGGGGACGACCCGCCATGATGATGGGGTCGGCTGTTCGACGGTGACGCCGGACTCGCGGAGCATCGCCAGCGTCATCTCGATGTGCGGTCCGGACGGGACGGGCGAGGCCCCCACGTGGACGAGGTCGACGCCCTCGTCGAAGCGGGCGGCCGAGAGCAGTAGGCCGGAGACGAACTGCGAGGAGGCCGAGGCGTCCATCTCGACGCGGCCCCCGCGCAGGGACCCCGTGCCCGAGACGGTGAAGGGTAGGCGCTCGCCGTCGATCTCGGCTCCGAGGGCCCGCAGCGCGTCGAGCACCGTGGACTGCGGGCGGACCCGGGCGGCGGGGTCGCCGTCGAAGGTCGAGGGGCCGGTGGCGAGCGCGGCGATCGGCGGGACGAAGCGCATGACCGTCCCGGCCAGCCCGCACTGGACGACGCCACCGCGAAGCGGCCCCGGAGTGATGAGCAGGTCGGTGTCGTCGGGCCCGAGGGTCCCCGACGGGCTCTCGATGCGTGCGCCCAGGGACCGCAGGGCGCCGATCATGAGGTCGGTGTCCCGGCTGCGCAGGGTGCCGGTCAGGCGGGAGGGGCCGTCGGCCAGGGCGGCGAGGGGGAGGGCGCGGTTGGTCAGCGACTTGGACCCGGGGACTACGACGTCGGCGTCCACGGGGGCTGCGGCAACGGGGGCGCTCCAATGACTCACCCGGCCATTGTCGCCCATCGCGGGCGCTCCCGGCGGATCCGGGTGCGAGGATGTCGGCATGTGTGGACGGTTCTCGCTCTCTTCGGACCCGGCGCAGCTCGCGCTGGAACTGGACGCGGTGGACGAGGCGTCCGCGCCGCCCGTCGGCCTCCACCCGGACACCGCGCCGCCGACGCCGCGCTTCAACATCGCGCCCACCACCACCGTCCCGGTGCTCACGCTGGACGCGCCGCGCGAGAGCCTCGACGAGGCCGTCGGCCCCACCGCCCCGCGGCGGGTGCTGCGGGCCATGCGGTGGGGGCTGGTCCCGTCGTGGACCAAGGAGTCCCAGCGCCTGCCCACGCTGTTCAACGCCCGCGTGGAGACCGCGGCCTCCAAGCCGGCGTTCCGCGCCGCCGTCGCCCGCCGGCACTGCGTGGTCCCGATGGACGGCTGGTACGAGTGGGTACCCGGTGAACCCGCCGCCCCGGGCGCCAAGGCGGGGCCCAAGCAGCCGTACTTCATGAGCCTGCCGGGCGACCGCGGTCTGCTGATGGCCGGGCTGTGGGAGGCGCGGCGCGACCCGGTCGACCCGTCCGTCACCCAGTTGTCGTGCACGATCCTCACCACCGAGGCGCTGGGCCCGCTGCGGCGGGTCCACGACCGGATGCCGCTGGCCGTCCACCCGGACCTGGTGGCGGACTGGCTCGATCCCGCCGTTATCGGTGACCCGCGTGCGCTGGTCGACGGCGCGGGCGGGGATCTCGGGGAGTGGGCCGAGTCGGTGGAGATCCGCCCGGTCTCCCGGGCGGTGTCGAACGTCCGGAACGAGGGGCCGGAGCTCGTCAGGCCCGTCGATCCCACCGAGGGGATGTTGTTCTAGCGGGACGTCGTGACCGGGGCGGTCACCGCGGCGGTCACCCGGACCAGCTCCGCGGGGTCGAGTTCGATCTCCCAACCGCGCCGTCCGGCGCTGCACAGGACCGTACGGTGACCGAGCGCGGAGGCGTCGACCACCGTGGCCAGGGGGCGCTTCTGGCCGACGGGGGAGACGCCACCCACCACGTAGCCCGTGGTCTTCTCGGCGACGTCGACCGGCGCGAGCGTGGCTCTACCGCACCCGAGGGCGGCGGCCGCGGCCTTGAGGTCGAGCGAGGAGGTCACCGGCAGCACCGCTACCGCCAGCGCGAGGCGGGAACCCGCCGGCGGCCGCCCGGTCGCCAGGACGAGGGTCTTGAACACCCGGTCGGCGTCCACCCCCAGGCGCTCGCCCATCACGCGGGCGGCCTCGTCGCCGTATGCGGTCTCACCGCTCGCGTCGTAGGTGTGGACCTCGTGGGCGACCCCGGCGGCCCGCAGCGCGGCGATCGCGGGGGTCGCCGCGGCACCGCCGCGTCCACCCGTCGCGGCACCGCGACCGCTCTTCCTACCCACGGTGGACCAGCGTAGTGCCCTGACGCTCCGGAATACGGGTGCGGCGGTCCGCGTTGTTCCTGGGCGAGTGCCCCGGGATGGTCCGGGGACGGGAAGGAGGGTGCGATGCGGACCGCGGTCCTCGACGCCCCGGATGTGCGGTTAGACTCCGGGACATCGACAGGTGAGGAGTTCCGGTTGCCGACCGAGTTGCAGCCCGACGAGGCCGACCAGCGCGCCGAGCAGTTCGAGGAGCTGGCCATGCCACTGCTCGACCAGCTGTACGGCGCCGCCTTGCGGATGACCAGGAATCCCGCCGATGCCGAGGACCTGGTGCAGGAGGCCTACGCCAAGGCGTTCGCCGGCTTCCACTCGTTCAAGCCGGGGACGAACTTCCGGGCCTGGATGCACCGCATCCTCACCAACGCCTACATCAACCACTACCGCAAGCGGCAGCGGCAGCCCGCGCAGTACCCGACCGACGAGATCACCGACTGGCAGCTCGCCGCGGCGGCCGAGCACACCTCGACGGGGCTGCGTTCGGCCGAGGTCGAGGCCATGGAGCTGCTGCCGGACGACGAGATCCGTGCGGCTTTGGCCGAGCTCCCCGAGGAGTTCCGGATGGCCGTCTACTACGCCGACGTCCAGGATCTGCCGTACAAGGAGATCGCCGAGATCATGGACACCCCCCTGGGGACCGTGATGTCGCGTCTGCACCGCGGCCGCAAGCAGTTGCGGGAGCTTCTGCGCGACGTGGCCGCCGAGCGCGGCTTCGGCCGTGACCGTGAGGAGGGGGCGAAGTGATGAAGGAGCACGATCCGCGCCTCGACGAGATCGACTGTCGCGACGCGATGCGCGACCTCTCACTGCTCGTGGACCTCGAGTGCGATGACGCCTGCCGTTCGCGCCTCGAGCATCATCTCGCCGGCTGCCCGGACTGCCGGGAGATGTTCCTGTCGGAGCGTCGTCTCAAGGCCAAGCTCTCGAGCTCGTGTTGCGAGAAGGCGCCGTCGGGCCTGCGGGAGCGTCTCATGGTGGAGATCCGGCGTACGACGGTGACCACGACGGACGTCGACGGCACGACCGTCGTGCACCAGCGCACGACGGTGGAGCGGCGCGACCTCACCTGACCGGCCGGGCGGTCGACGTCACGGCCGCGCCGGACACAGACGAAGGGGCGGGCACCTGTTCGGTGCCCGCCCCTTCGTCGTTCGTGCGTTCCCGAACTCAGCTGTTCGGACGCTTGCCGTGGTTGGCGTTCTTCTTGCGGCGATCCCGCCTCTTGCGGCCACGCTTGCCCATGGTCGCCTCCTTTCGTCGGTGTACAAGTCTTCCATGCGCGGGCCCGTGTGGTTGCATTGGAGGTGTCCGGGGGCCGCCTTCGAGGAAGTAGAGGAACAATCCGTATGGCTGAACAGGTCCGTGCCGAGATGGTCGCGAACGTCATGGAGGTCGTCGCGGCGGTCGGCACCGAGGTCGCCGAGGGCGACACGATCGTGCTCCTCGAGTCGATGAAGATGGAGATCCCGGTGCTGTGTGAGACCTCCGGCACCGTGACCGAGGTGGCGGTGAAGCCGGGGAACGTCATCCAGGCGGGTGACCTCATCGCGGTCATCGACTGACGGGTCGGATGCCCTCACGCCGAAGGCCGGCCCGTTCCCGTGGGGGAGGGGGCCGGCCTTCGGCGTATGTGGTCCGTGTCAGACGGCGGTGCGGGTGCGGGCGCGGCGACGCTTGAGGGCGCGACGCTCGTCCTCGCTCATGCCGCCCCAGACGCCGGCGTCCTGGCCGGACTCGAGGGCCCAGGACAGGCACTCGGCGGTGACGGGGCAGCGGTTGCAGACGATCTTCGCCTCGGCGATCTGCGCGAGGGCGGGTCCGGAATTGCCGACGGGGAAGAACAGCTCGGGATCCTCGTCGCGGCAGATGGCCTTGTGGCGCCAGTCCATGGGAACTCCTTTGATGTGAGACCGTGATCGGGTGCGCCGGGCAGCACGAACAGCCGCCGCCGACTCGTGGACATGTAGAGTCCACTGGCGGACGTGCGTGATCGATGGCACCCGGCGGGTGGTGGGGGATCTGTACCCTTTCCGCGGGCTCGCTCCTGTCGGAGGGGCTCCCGGTTAAGGCGAGGCAAACACGGTGTGTCTGCGCTGTTACGAATGATCGTCCCACGATTTCATGACAAGTCAATACGTTTGAGCGTCTATGTGGTAAACGTCACGCGGCTTGTCAAATCGTCGGAAAACCGCACACCAGAGGCGGTAATGGCCTAACTGGACCACGGTCCGACTGGTGGTTTCGGTGGCATGGCGAGGCCCGCTTAGTCTGGAGAGGTGAACGTGAGACGACCAGATGACCGTGGTGTTCCGGCCGACCCCCGCACGGCGATCCCCACGCCGGTCCGCCTCGCCGGGTGGATCTCCTCGGCCCAGGGACTGATCGGTGTCGGGGTGGCCGTGGTGTTGTTCGTCCGGGCGTTGGGCGGGCACCGCGAGGAGACCGTCGTCATCAGCGGCTACGGGACCGCGGTGTGGTTCGCGATCCTCGGCGGCGGGCTGCTGGCCGCCGGGCTCGGGTTGCTCCGCGGTCGGCGATGGGGCCGTGGGCTCGTCGTGATCGCCGAGCTCCTGCTGCTGTTCGTCGCCTGGTACGTCGGGGTGGGGTCGGGTCAGTACCTCGCCGGCATCGTCCTGGCGGTGGTGTCCGCGACGGCGCTGGTGTCGCTCTTCCGGCGCGACGCGGTCGAGTGGTACGCCGTCTGACCCTCCCGGCGCGACCCGCCCGGGGTCAGGCCAGCATCTTGTAGGCGTGGACCGCGCCGTCCCGGCGCTCGTAGAGGATGTCGCCGATCTGGGACAGGCCGGTCACGTCCTGCCCGCCCCCGGCGGAGGGCCCGTCCCCGGCGGAGGGGCCGCCCCCGGAGGGCTCCCCGCCCGCGCCCTCGTCGGCCGTGACGGGCACCTGCCGGGGCCCG